>JAQUGB010000017.1:11411-17746 GCA_028684345.1 Tepidiphilus sp.
CCGGCGATACGGTGGTGTCGCGGGCGACCGTCATCGGCCTGCTGCCGGAAAAGCGCCGCGTCACGCTCGATACGCGTTGCATCGTGCGCGACAAGGTGGTGCTGGAGGGCGAAGCGGTGGTGTTCATCCCGCCGCGCTGAGGTCGCGCAGCAGGTCCGAAAAGGCGCCGGGGCAGGCCGACCGGCGCCTTTTCGCGTCAACGGGGTCTGGTCTTGTCGCGCTCGATCAGCGCATAGGCCGAGTGGTTATGGATGGACTCGAAATTTTCCGATTCGGCGATGTAGTGCACGATGCGCGGATCGGCATCGAGCCGGGCGGCAACGTCGCGCACCATGTCTTCGACGAACTTCGGGTTGTCGTAGGCGTGCTCGGTGACGTACTTCTCGTCGGGGCGTTTCAGGAGCCCGTAGAGTTCGCTGGAGGCCTCTTTCTCGGCCAGTTGCACGAGCTCTTCGATCCAGACGTGATCGATCGTGCGCGCGGTGATGGTGACGTGCGAGCGCTGGTTGTGCGCGCCGTAAGCCGAGATCTTCTTCGAGCAGGGGCACAGGCTCGTGACCGGAATCACCACTTTCATCGTGAAACGGTACTCGCCGCCGGAGAGGATCTCGCCGATGAAGGTGACGTCGTAGTCCATCAGGCTCGCCACGCCGGTGACGGGGGCACGTTTCTCGATGAAGTAGGGAAAGCTCATCTCGATGTGGCCGGTCTCGGCTTCCAGCCGCTCGACCATCTGCCGCAGCATGGGTTCGAAATTTTCGACCGAGATCTCGCGCTCGTGGGCGTTGAGGATCTCGACGAAGCGCGACATGTGCGTGCCCTTGAAGTTGTGCGGCAGGCCCACGTACATGTTGAAGGTGGCTACCGTGTGCTGCACGCCGCCGCTGCGGTCACTCACGCGGATGGGGTGGCGGATGCTCTTGATGCCGACCTTGTCGATGGCCATGTGGCGATGATCGGCGAAGGATTGCACGTCGGGGATGGGTTGGAGGGTTTCGTTCATCGTCGGGTTCTCTCGTCTCGTTCTTGGGGTGCGATCGTATCGTAGCCCGTCATCGGCTGCGGTCAAGCATCGCCGTCATCGAAGCGTTCTATCGCCGCCACGATGCCGTCTACGTCTAGCCCCAGCAGGTGCAGGAGTTGCCCTTGTTCGCCGTGCTCGATGAAGCGGTCCGGCAGCCCCAGGCGCAGGAGCCGGGGCGGGGTGTCCAGCGTCTGGGTGAGGCGGGCGATCTCGCTGCCGGCGCCGCCGATGACGGCGTTTTCTTCCAGCGTCACGAGCACCTCGTGCGTGGCGGCCACGGCGCGTATCGTGGTCTCGTCGAGCGGCTTGACGAAGCGCAGGTTGACCACCGTGGCGTCGAGCCGCTCGCCGGCCTCGCGCGCCGGTGTCACCATCGAACCGACGGCGAGCAGTGCGATGCGTTGCCCTTGGCGCAGCAGTTCGGCCTTGCCGATCGGCAAAGGCTCCAACCCTGGATCGACGGGGATGCCGGGTCCGTGGCCGCGGGGGTAACGCACCGCCGCCGGGCCGTCGTGCAGGAAGGCGGTGGTGAGCATGCGGCGGCATTCGTTCTCGTCGGCCGGTGCCATCACCACGAGATTGGGCACGCAGGCAAGGAAACTCAGGTCGAAGGCCCCATGGTGCGTGGGGCCGTCGGCGCCCACGAGGCCGCCGCGGTCGATGGCGAAGACCACGGGCAACTTTTGCAGGGCGATGTCGTGGATGAGTTGATCGTAGGCGCGTTGCAGGAAAGTGGAGTAGATCGCCACCACGGGCTTGAACCCCTCGCAGGCAAGCCCCGCGGCGAAGGTGAGGGCATGCTGTTCGGCGATGCCGACGTCGAAGTAGCGTTCGGGGTATTCCTGGGCGAAGCGCACCAGGCCCGAACCCTCGCGCATGGCCGGGGTGATGCCGATGAGGCGCGGATCGCGCGCGGCCATGTCGCAGATCCAGTCGCCGAAGATCTGGGTATAGGTGGGCCGGCTGGCCTTGGCCGGCTCTAGCCCCCGGGCGTGATCGAAGCGCGACACACCGTGATAGAGCACCGGATCGGCTTCGGCGAGTTTGTAGCCGCGCCCTTTTTTCGTGACGACGTGCACGAAGCGCAAGCCGCCGAGCTTGCGGAGGTTGGCAAGCGTCGGCACCAGCACGTCGAGGTCGTGCCCGTCGATGGGGCCGTAATAGTGAAAGCCGAATTCCTCGAAGAGCGTACCCGGAGGGGAGATCATGCCTTTGACGTGCTCTTCGACGCGTCGGGCGAGTGCCTTGATCGGCGGGGCGGCCGAGAGCACCGTCTCGCCCACGCGTCGGGCGGTGTTGTAGGGCTCGCCGCTCAGGAGCCGCGCGAGGATCTGGGTGAGCGCCCCCACGGGCGGCGAGATCGACATTTCATTGTCGTTGAGGATCACCGTGAGATCGATCCCGTCGAGGTCGCCAGCGTGGTTGAGCGCCTCGAACGCCATACCGGCCGACATCGCCCCGTCGCCGATCACCGCCACGCATTGGCGTTTCTCGCCGCGGGCTCGGGCGGCGACCGCCATGCCCAGCGCCGCGGAGATGGAGGTGGAAGAGTGCCCCGTGCCGAAGGTGTCGTAAGGACTTTCCTCGCGCTTGGGGAAACCGGACATTCCTCCGAGTTGGCGCAGTGTGGCCATGCGGTCGCGCCGGCCTGTGAGGATCTTGTGGCCGTAAGTCTGGTGCCCCACGTCCCAGACGAGGCGATCGTGCGGGGTGTCGTAGACGTAGTGCAGCGCGAGCGTGAGCTCGACGGAGCCGAGATTGGAGGCTAGGTGCCCGCCGGTCCGGGCCACCGTTTCGAGGATGAACTGGCGCAACTCGGCGGCGAGCCGCTTGAGTTCAGGCAGCGACAGGCGGCGCAGGTCGGCCGGGTCGTCGATGCGGGTGAGCAGGGGAAAACGTTCGGTCGTCATGATGGATCAGCGCCGGCGCTCGGCGACGAAACGGGCGAGCTCGCACAGGCGCTCGGCAGGCGGTCCCAGGGCGGTGAATGCAGTGAGGGTTTCTGCCAGGGTATTTCGTGCAGCCTCGATCGCTCCCTCCAACCCCAGGAGCGTGACGTAGGTGGCCTTGGCGTGGCGTTCGTCCTTGCCGGCGGTCTTGCCCAGGGTGGTGCTATCGGCAGTGGCGTCCAGGATGTCGTCGGTGATCTGGAAGAGCAGCCCGAGGGCGTTGGCACCGCGCTCGAGCGTGGCATGGGCTTGCGCATCGGGTTCGTCGCAGTACGCGCCGGCGAGGACCGCATAGCGGATGAGCGCCCCCGTCTTGCACCGATGCAGAGTTTGCAGCGCTTCGAGAGGGATCTTGCGGCCGGTGGATTCCAAGTCGAGCGCTTGACCGCCCGCCATGCCGTGCGAGCCGCTGGCGCGGGCGAGTTCCCGCACCAGGCAGAGCTGACGTTTCGCAGGCAAACTGGGTAAGGATGTGGCGAGAAGCTGGAAGGCGAGCGTCTGGAGTGCATCTCCGGTGAGCAGTGCCGTCGCCTCGTCGAAGGCCACGTGGACGGTGGGGCGGCCGTGGCGCAGGGTGTCGTCGTCCATGATGGGGAGATCGTCGTGCACCAGCGAATAGACGTGGATGAGCTCGACCGCCGCGGCGACGGGCAAGAGGGTTTCGATGGGGGCACCGAACCCCTCGCCGGAGGCGAAGACGAGCAGCGGCCGGATGCGCTTGCCGCCGCCGAGGACGGCGTAGCGCATCGCTTCGTGCAGGCGCTGGGGTTCGGCCTCGGCGGAGGGCAGGATCTGATCGAGGAAGTGCTCGACGAGGGCGCGGCGGCGCTCGCACCACGTCTCGAACGGTTCGCGCTCGGAGAAAGTCATCGTTCGATAGAGGGGTCGAGGGGGGCCAGGGTGCCGTTTTCGATGGCGAGCAGCCGCTGCTCGGCTTCGTCGAGCACCTGACGGCAGCGACGCACCAGCGCCACGCCTTGCTGATAGCGCTGCAGCGCCGTCTCCAGCGGCAGGCGGCCGGTCTCCAGCGCCTGGACGATGCGTTCGAGTTCGGTGAGCGCGGCTTCGAAATCGAGGTGCTCGGGTGCGGCAGCGGATTCGCTCATGTCGCCTCCGTGAGGGTTTTGGGAAGGGTGAAGCGGACGTTTTCCGCCACGCCCGGGAGCTCGGCGATCTCGGTGGCGCCCAGTTCCTGCAGCCGGGCGAGCACGCGCCGTACCAAGGATTCCGGGGCTGAAGCGCCGGCAGTCAAGCCGATGCGCCGCGCATCCCTGATCGTTTCGGCGGTGAGCGCCGTTTCGTCCTCGATGAGCCGTGCCGGGATGCCCAGCGCCGCGGCCACTTCCCGCAGGCGATTGGAGTTGGAGCTGTTGGGAGAGCCGATCACCAGCACGAGGTCGCATTGGGTGGCAAGCTGCTTGACGGCATCCTGGCGGTTTTGCGTGGCGTAGCAGATGTCGTCTTTCTTGGGGCCGAGAATGCGAGGATAGCGCGCGGTGAGCCGTGCGATGATGCGCCGGGCGTCGTCGACCGAGAGGGTGGTCTGGGTGACGTAGGCGCAACGTTCGGGATCGAGCGTGAGTCGGGCGACGTCTTCTTCGGTCTCGACGAGGTGGATGCGATCGGGCACTTGCCCCATCGTGCCTTCCACCTCGGGATGCCCGCGGTGGCCGATCATCACGATGTCGTAGCCCTGACGGTACAGACGCTGCACTTCGTGGTGCACCTTGGTCACCAGGGGGCAGGTGGCGTCGAGCACGGTGAGGCCGCGCGCGCGGGCGCGCTCATGGACCCCTTGGGCCACGCCGTGGGCGCTGAAGACGACCACGGCCCCGTCGGGCACCTCGTCGATTTCTTCAACGAAGACGGCGCCGCGCGCCCGCAGCGCTTCGACCACGTGGCGGTTGTGCACGATCTCGTGGCGTACATAGATGGGGGCGCCGAAGCGTTCGATCGCCCGTTCGACGATCTCGATGGCGCGATCGACCCCGGCGCAGAAGCCGCGGGGGTTGGCGAGGAGCACGGTGGGGGCGGTGTCCATGAAAGGCTCAGCTGATCCCGATGATGCGCACTTCGAGCCGGACGGTCTTTCCGGCAAGAGGATGATTGAAGTCCACGACGCCATACTCGTCGGTGAGTTCCCGCACCAGTCCCGTGTAGCGCGAGCCGTCGGGAGCGGCGAACTCCATGAGCGTCATCGCCTCGGTGACTTCCGGCGGAAAATCGGCGCGCGCCACACGCTCGACGAGCTCGGGGCGATGCGGGCCGAAGGCTTCTTCGGGTGGCAGCGTGAAGACGCGATGCTCGCCCACGCTCAGTCCCACCAAACAGCGCTCGAGCGCCGGTAGCACTTCCCCCGTGCCAAGTTGTAAGGTGGCGGGGGTGGCTTCGAAGGTGCTCACCACGGCGGTGCCGTCTTCGAGGAGAAAACGGTAGTGCAGGGTGACGAGGCTGTCGGGGCGGACGGTGTCGGTCATGTTGGAGTCTCGTTGGGTGGTTCGTTGGCGTGACGCGCGTGTTTGCCTTGCCGCCATTGGTGCCACAGGAGCAGCGCCACGCCGACGGTGATGGCGCTGTCGGCCAGATTGAAGGCGGGCCAAGCCCAGCGGCCGGCGTGAAAGAGCAGGAAATCGTAGACCGCGCCATGCACCAGCCGGTCGATGGCATTGCCGAGCGCCCCGCCGACGATCAGACCATAGGCGAGGCGCTCCATTCGTCCTGCCTCTTTACCCGCGGCGAGCCACATCAGCCACGCGCTCACGGCGAGCGCGAGCACGAGGAAGATCCCACGCTGCCAGCCTCCGGCTTGCGCGAGAAAACTGAAGGCCGCTCCCGGATTGTATACCGAGACGAGCTGCAGGAAAGGGGTGAGCACCAGACGCTCGCCCTCGGGGATCCAGCGCGAGAGAGCGAGCTTGCTGCCCTGATCGAGCACGATCACCGTCAGGGCGAGGGCGAGCGTCGGCCGCAGGCGGGCGAAGGCGCTCATGCCCAGCGGCGCGTCTCGCCCGCGCCGTGCAGATTGTCGATGCAACGCGCGCACAGGGTGGGGTGCTCGGGGTCGCGACCCACGTCGGCCTCGTAGTGCCAGCAGCGCTCGCATTTGACGTGCGGGCTCGGCTCGACTTCGATCCCCTCGGATTCAGGCGAGTCGACTTCGCGCAGGCGCGCTTGCGAGGTGATCAGGGCGAACTTGAGCTCTTCGCCCAAGGCCGCGAGCGCGGCGTAGCGTTCGCCGTGGGCGCGGATCGTGACTTCGGCTTGCAGCGAAGGACCGATGCGGCCTTGCATGCGCACCGCCTCGATCGCCTTGTTGACCGCCTCGCGCGTCTCGAGCACGATCGCCCAGCGCCGCTCGATCG
>JAQUGB010000156.1 GCA_028684345.1 Tepidiphilus sp.
ACGCCAAGCGCGGTGACATCGGCTCCACCGCCCGTCACTATGCGCGCGAAGCCTTCGAGCGTTACGGGGCCGATGCGGTCACGGTGAATCCCTATCTGGGCGGCGACTCGCTCGAACCTTTCTTCGCTTACCCGGGCAAGGGGGTGTTCGTGCTGTGCCGCACGTCCAATCCGGGAAGCGCCGAGCTGCAGGCGCTGGAGCTGGCTGGCGGCGAGCGGCTTTTCGAGCGCGTGGCGCGCCTGGCTTCTGGCCCGTGGAATACGAACGGGCAGGCGGGCTTGGTGGTGGGCGCGACCTGGCCGCAGGAAGTGGCGCGGGTGCGCTCGTTCGCGCCGGGCGTGCCGCTGCTCGTGCCGGGCATCGGTGCGCAGGGCGGCGACCTGGCGGCCACGGTGCGCGCCGGCTGGTGGCGTCCCGAGTTTCCCGGCCTGATCCTCAATTCCTCGCGCGCCATCCTCTACGCGAGTGGGGGCGAGGATTGGCAGCAAGCCTCTGCCGCGGCGGCGCAGTCCCTCGTGGCCGAGGTGCGCGCGCTGCTCGCCGATCTGGGATGAGCGCCGTGGCGTTTGCCGATCTGCGCGAGTTCTGCGCCCGGCTCGAGGCGCTGGGCGAGCTCAAACGGGTGTCCGAACCCGTGGATACGCACCTGGAGCTCACGGCGCTTGCCGAGCGCATCCTGCGACGCCAGGGACCGGCGCTGCTCGTCGAGCGTCCGCACACCCAAGGCCGGACGCATTCGATCCCGGCGCTTGCCAATCTCTTCGGCACGCCGCGCCGGGTGTTGCTGGGCATGGGGCAGGACGTGGGCGAGGACGGCGACTGGCGCGAGCCGCTGCGCGACGTCGGGCGCCTGCTCGCTTATCTGAAAGAACCGGAGCCGCCGCGGGGCTGGCGCGACGCCTGGGAGAAGATGCCGGTGCTGCGCAAGGTGCTCGACATGGCGCCGAAGGTCGTCTCGCGCGCGCCCTGCCGCGAAGTAGTGTGGGAGGGGGCGGAGCTCGACCTTTCCCGGCTGCCCATCCAGCACTGCTGGCCGCGGGATGCGGGTCCGCTCATCACCTGGGGGCTGGTGGTTACCCGCGGGCCGCACAAGAAGCGCCAGAACCTGGGGATCTACCGCCAGCAAGTGATCGGGTCAGACCGGGTGATCATGCGCTGGCTCGCCCATCGCGGTGGGGCGATCGATTACGCCGAACACGCCCGTCTGCACCCCGACGAACCTTTTCCCGTGGCGGTGGTGATCGGCTGCGATCCGGCCACCATCCTTGCCGCGGTCACGCCGGTGCCCGATACCCTTTCCGAGTACCAGTTCGCCGGCTTGCTGCGCGGCGCCAAAACCGAGCTCACCGAGGCCGTGGGGGGCTTGCAGGTGCCGGCGCGCGCCGAGATCGTGCTCGAAGGGCACATCCATCCCGGCGACACGGCTCTCGAAGGTCCATTCGGGGATCACACGGGCTATTACAACGAGCAGGCGGTCTTCCCCGTGCTCACGCTCGAGCGCATCACGCTGCGGCGCGATGCGATCTACCACACCACTTACACCGGCAAGCCGCCTGACGAGCCGGCGGTGCTGGGCGTGGCCCTGAACGAAGTCTTCGTGCCGCTGCTGCAGCGCCAGTATCCGGAGATCGTCGATTTCTACCTGCCGCCGGAGGGCTGCTCCTACCGCATGGCGCTGGTGTCGATCAAAAAGGCCTATCCGGGGCACGCCAAGCGCGTGATGTTCGGCATCTGGGGCTTCCTGCGCCAGTTCATGTACACCAAGTTCATCGTAGTGGTGGATGAGGACGTCGACATCCGCAACTGGCAGGAAGTGATCTGGGCGCTCACCACGCGCGTGGATGCGGCGCGCGACACGCTGATCGCCGAGCACACGCCCATCGATTATCTCGATTTCGCTTCGCCCGAAGCCGGGCTGGGCAGCAAGATGGGGATCGACGCCACGAACAAGTGGCCCGGCGAGACACAGCGCGAGTGGGGCCGGGCCATCGTCCAGGATCCAGAGGTGGAGGCGCGCGCGGCGGCGCTCGTCGAGCGGCTGCTCGGCTGAAGGCGCCGCGCGACGCCTCTAGCCGCCCGCCGCTTCCTCCACCAGCCCGTTGTGCCGCAGCAGCGCGTCGATGCGCGGCTCGCGGCCGCGGAAGGCGCGGAAGGATTCGGCCGCGGGGCGGCTTGCGCCCACGGCGAGGATCTCGCGCCAGAAGCGGCGTCCGGTATCGGGATCGAGCACGGTGCCGGTGCGCGCCTGGGCTTCCTCGAACGCCTCGTAGGCATCGGCCGAGAGCACTTCGGCCCATTTGTAGCTGTAGTAGCCGGCCGCATAGCCGCCGGCGAAGATGTGCGAGAAGCTCTGGGGAAAGCGGTGCCAGGAAGGCGGGCGGATCACCGCCACCTCCTCGCGCACTTCTTCCAGGATGCGCAGCACCTCGGCAAGCGGCACGCGTTCGGGCGCCGGTTCCTGGGCTTTGGCAAGCTCGCGGTGGATGCGCAGGTCGAAGAGCGAGAATTCGATCTGGCGTACCATCTGCATGCCGGCCTGGAAGTTCTTCGCCGCGCGCATCTTCTCGTAGAGCGCGCGCGGCAGTGGCTCGCCCGTGTCGACGTGGGCGGTGATTTTCTCCAGCACTTCCCATTCCCAGGCGAAGTTTTCCATGAACTGACTGGGCAGCTCCACCGCGTCCCATTCGACATGATTGATGCCCGAGATGGGTGCTTCGTCGACCTGGGTGAGCATGTGGTGCAGCCCGTGACCCATTTCGTGGAAGAGGGTGAGCACGTCGTCGTGGGTGAGCGTGGGGGGCTTGCCGCCCACTGGCGGGGCGAAGTTGCACACGAGGTAGGCCACCGGCAGCATGAGGGCTTCGTCCTCGCGTCGGCGCGATTTGGCGCTGTCCATCCAGGCGCCGCCGCGCTTGGTGTCGCGGGCGTAGAGGTCGACGTAGAAATAGGCGATCGGCGCGCCGTCGCGCTCGACGCGGTAGAAGGTCACGTCCGGATGCCACACGGGGGCGGTGTCGGGCACGAGGCGCACGCCGAAGAGCCGTTCCAAGAGGGCGAAGAGCCCCTCCAGGACGCGCGGCAGCGGCAGGTAGCGCCGCACTTCCTGTTCGGAATAGTCGTAGCGCGCCTGGCGCAATTTTTCCGAGGCATAGGCGATGTCCCAGGGTTCGAGCGGATCGAGCCCGAGGGTGTCGCGGGCGAAGGCGCGCAGTTCTTCCAGATCGCGCAGGGCGAAGGGCTTGGCACGGGCGGCGAGTTCCCGCAGGAAGGATGCGACCTCTTCCGGCTCGTTGGCCATCTTGGGCACGAGCGAGTAGCTGGCGTAGTCGGGATAGCCCAGCAGTAGCGCCTCTTCGCCGCGCAGCGCCAGGATGCGCTCGATGAGCGGGCCGTTGTCGCGTTCGGGCGGGCCGAACTCGGAGGCGCGGGTGGCGTGGGCCCGGTACATGCGCTCGCGCAGCGCCCGATCGTCGGCGTACTGCATCACCGGCAGGTAGAAGGGCATCTGCAGGGTGAAGCACCAGCCCGGGCGATTCTGCGCCTGCGCCGCCTCGCGCGCCATGGCCCGCACTTCCTCCGGGATGCCGGAAAGTTGCGCCTCGTCCTCGATCCACTCCTGGTAGGCGTTGGTCGCATCGAGCACGTTTTCCGAGAACTTGGCCGCGAGCGCCGACAGTTCCTGCTGGATGTCGCGGTGGCGGGGTTTCTTCTCGGGCGGCAGTTCCGCGCCGGCAAGCCGATGGTCGCGCAGGTCGAGCTCGATCACGCGGCGGCGCTCGGGCGAGAGGCGGCCGAACTCGGGGCTTTGCGCGAGCGCCTGCGTCTTGCGGTAGAGCGCCTCGTTCTGCCCCAGCTCCGTCCAGAAACGCGTGACTTCAGGAAGCAGCTTATTGTAGACCTCGCGCCAGGCGGGGGTGTCCATCACGCTGTGCAGGTGCCCGATCACGCCCCAGGCGTCCGAGAGCTGTTCGAGCGCGCGTTCGAGCGGGGCGACGAAGTCTTCCCAGGTGGGCGGAGTGCGTTCATCGACCGCGCGCTCGATCGCGGCGCGGGCCCGCGCGAGGAGTTCGGTGATGACCGGCTCGACGTCCTCCGGCCGGAGGCGATCGAAGGGAGGGGGTTGAAAGGGATGCAGCAGCGGATGTTCTGGTGCGGTCATCGTGTCCTCGAGGTGGATTCTCTTCAGGCGGGATTTTG
>JAQUGB010000018.1 GCA_028684345.1 Tepidiphilus sp.
CCGTGGGTGGCGTCGGGATCGTCGCCCGCGTCCTTCACCACCACCGCGCGGCACGCATCGGCATCGAGGAACCGGGCCTCATGCACGGGAAAGCGCACGATCTGCCCGTTGGGCAGGCGGCACTCGATCTCGCTGGGCGGCTCGCCCGTGACGAGCGCCATGGTCGCCGCCTTCGCCGCCGCCGCCGCACACGCCCCGGTGGTAAAGCCGGTGCGGTTGCCGCGCTTCTTCGGCACGCTCTTGCGGATCTTCTCCCCGCTCACGCCTTCCCCTCTTCGGCGAGCGCGAGCAAGGCATGCAGCGCGGCCACAACCAGGGTGGAACCCCCCTTGCGCCCGCGGATGGCAATCCACGGCACTTCCTGCTGCGCCATCAGCCGCTCCTTGGATTCGGCGGCCGAGACGAACCCCACCGGCATGCCCAATACCAGCGCCGGCCGCACGCCTTCCTCCTCGATGAGGCGAACCACCTCGATGAGGGCGGTCGGGGCATTGCCGACGGCCACGATCGACCCTTCGAGCAAGCCCAGACGGTGCGCCTTGCGCATCGCCTCGATCGCTCGGGTTCCGCCATTCGCCTTCGCCGCCGCGATCACGTCCTCGTCGGAAATGAACTGATGCGCCTTCATGCCGAAGTGCGCCAAGCGCGGACGCGACAGCCCCACGCAGATCATCTCCACGTCGGCCACCACCGGCGCGCCGCGCCGGATCGCCGCGATGCCCGCCTCGATCGCCTCGGGGTGAAAGAACGTCAGTCCGTTGAACTCGAAATCGGCGCTCGCGTGGATCATGCGCCGCACCACCGGCCACTGCGACGCCGCATAGGAATGCGCATCGCCCACTTCGGCGTCGATGAGGGCGAAAGAATCGTGCTCGATGGCGCGCCCCAAGGCCGTGAGCTGCTCCGTGATCGCCGTCATGATTCTTCCTCATCCGTGATGATGCGCGTGAGCATGCTCGTGGGCCGCGGTGGCGCGGTATTTGCAGCCATCGCACTCGAGCATCCCCTCTCGTCCTTCCTCCCCCACCCGTGCTTCCAGCAACGCCACGAGGCGCTCGTCGAAGCCGAAATGGCGCGCCAGCGCGAACGCCACCCGGGGATACTGCCGCCGCAGGCGCTCCACCTGCGCCCCGATGCGCTCGATCAGCACCCCGGTGAAGAGATAGACGGGAACGATCGCAATCTGCATCATGCCGAGCCTCACCTGCCGCGCCACCACCGTCTCCAGCCGCGGCCAGGTGATGCCGGTAAAGGCGAGATCGACCAGCTCGTGGTCGTTGGCCTCGAACACCCAGCGCGCCATCTTCGCCAGCTCCGCGTTCCCTCCCGGATCCGACGAACCGCGCCCGAGCAGGATCACGCCGGTGGTGGCCGGATCGGGCACGTCCAGTTCCCGCAGTGCCTCCTGCAGCCGCTGCTGGATGAGCGAAAAAAGCTCCGCTCCCATGCCCAGATGCCGGCGCGCCACGAAACGCACCTGCGGGTGGCGCGCCCGCGCCCGCTCGATCGCCTCGGGCAGTTCCATCTTCACGTGTCCGGCCGCGTTGAGGATGAGCGGCACAACCACCACCTCGCGCGCGCCTTCCGCCGCCCGATCGAGCCCTTCGTCGAGCAAGATCTCGGCATGCTCGATGAAACACAGCTCGATGCGCCACTGCGGCCGCATCTGTCGCCAGCGCGCCACGAACGCCTCGGTCTCGGCGTTACCCGCCGCCTCGCGCGATCCGTGCGCCACCACCAGTACCGTCCGTTCGTTCATGTATCGCTTTCCTTCGTCTTCGCCCGCCGCCAGCGATGCGTAAAGGAAGGATCGTAGAGCTTGCTGCGCGCCAGTTTCGGCCACGAAGCAGCCCCCAGCGTGGGGCCGACCACGATCATCGCCTGGCTCACGATTCCCGCCTCGCGGCACGCCAGGCGCAATTCGCCGAGCGTGGTGCGCACGATGCGCTCCTCTCCCGGCCAGCTCACCTTGTGCACAACCAGCACCGGCGCCTCCTCCGGCCAACCGGCCGCACGCAGCCCGCGCTCGACTTCGGCAAGGCGCGTGATCGAAAGAAAGAGGCAGATCGTGCTGCGGTGCGCCGCCAGCGCCTCCAGATCCTCCCCCGGTGGCATGGGCGTACGCCCGGCGACCCGGGTGAGGATCACCGTCTGCGTCACTTCGGGCAAGGTCATCGATTCGCCCGCGGCCGCCATCGCCGCCATCGCCGAAGACACCCCCGGCACCACCTTCCACGGAACGCCCGCCGCCGTGAGCGGCCGGGTGAGCTCGATGAGCGCCCCGTAGAGCGTGGGGTCGCCCGTCTGCAGGCGCACCACCGTCTCGTGCGCCTTTGCCGCGGCCACCAGCCACTCGGTGATCTCCTCGAGCGTCATGTCTTTGGAATCGCGAATGAGACAACCAGGCGGCGCGTAGCGCGTCGCCGCGGCATCCACCAGCGACCCGGCGAAGAGCACCGCCCCGGCACGCTCGAGCAGCCCCTTGCCCTTGACGGTGAGGAGCTCCGGATCGCCGGGGCCAGCGCCGACAAACCATACCGTCCCCGGCATCAGGCCCGACCCATGAAGAGTCGCCGCTGCAACAGCAGGGATTCCCGCCCGCGATGCCAAGCCTTGGCCGCCGCGAGCACCGCCAGGTCGATGAGCGGCTCGACGAGCACCACCGAAAGGTAGGCCGCGCCGAACGAAGCCACCTGCGCGAGGTTATCCGCACCGATCCCCTGACCGTAGAGCGCCCAGAACGCCACCCAAGACACCACGCCCCCCTGATAGGCGAGCGACAGGCGCAGCACGTCGCGATAGCGCAGATCGACGTAAGGCGTATGCGGCGGCACGATGCGCCGCGCCAGGAGCGCCGTGGCAAAGAGCGGCACGAGGAGCGTGGTCACGTTCATGCCGAACTGCGGCAGATCGGCAGGCGCGAAGAACATCCCTTGGGCGAGGAGCCCGCCGGCGAGCCCCAGAGCCGCCGCCGCGGGGCCGAAGAGCAACAGCAGGGTGGACCCCAGGATGAGGTGGACCTCGGACACGCCCACCGGCCGATGGGGAAAGACCTCGAAGAAACAGAACACGAGCAAGGACGCCACGAACGCGCGCAACGCGAGCGCCGACACCCCGTCCTTTTTCACCGCCTTAGCCGAGAGCAAGAGCGCCGCCCCCAGGCTCGCGGCCGCAGTGGCATGACCCAACAACAGTTTGGCGCCCGTGACGACGCCCGGTTCGATATGCATGACCCGTCTCCTTTGCGAACGTTTCGCCAAGACGAGCCGCACGAGGAGAAAGGGCCTGCGGAGAGGGGAAGAGAAGGGAAACCGCCCCGGACCGTCAGCCAAACCCACACCCCGGGGCTCGCACCAACTACACACTCCAGGCCGGTCTTCTGGCTCGCCGTCATCCGGTCCGCGCGCCTTCCCATGCCCTCGAAGGCACAGTGGCCGATGCGCTTCCCGTCAGGCTCACAGCAGCGGGGGCTGCGCCGGAATGGCGGGGCGATGCCCGCTTCACCGGCTTCCCGTTTCACCCGCTTCCAAGACATCGAAGCGGGCACCCGAAGCAAGGGCAAGATACACCGCCACGGCG
Organism: Tepidiphilus sp.; assembly: GCA_028684345.1. Lineage (GTDB taxonomy): Bacteria > Pseudomonadota > Gammaproteobacteria > Burkholderiales > Rhodocyclaceae > Tepidiphilus. The sequence continues at coordinate 3,580 of JAQUGB010000018.1, forward strand.
CGCGATGTCAACGCCATCCCTTCTTCGCCACTCTTCCTGTGGATCGTGAAGAAACGAAGGCAAGTCCTTGAACGGATTCACCACGCCACGTGATTTTCACAGAATTATCCACAAGCCTGTCCCCGTCCCCGACCGTTCTTTCCTTTCATCGTCCAAATCACCCCCCCAACCGTGCATGAAAGCAGGGATTCTCCCGTAATCGTTTGTGGATCAATGAGAATCTTTACCCGACACTGGATTCCATCCCCAATCCCTCCACCGCTGCTCCCGGGTTTTTCCCTAAGTTTTCCCGACAGGGAATCGCTTGAATCCTGCGGAACCCACGAAGTTATCCACAGATTTTGGATGAGCATTGTTTACATGGTTTTTTGTTTACTACTTCAAATTATTAACCAACCCACGTCGCCGCAAATGACCATTTATATGAAATGGTCTCTCTAAAAACCATAAATTTTTCATGGTTTATTGCTGTGGCAAACCTGCCACAGTGAACAAGGGCAAGGGAAACCGTGGGAAAGTTTGGGGAAAACTCGCCGTTTTTTCTGGATCCCGGAAAGCATTCGTCTACACCACACCACTTGCAAGCCCTTCGTTCCCCTCGTTCACCATCAAGAAAAATCCAACGAAATCATAGTTTTTACTCAGTTTTCCACAGAACCCTGTCGAGCATAGTAAACACTAGAAGTTTTTATAAAAGATCTGTGTACAACTACCGATCACGACGTGCCTGTCCTGCCGTTTGGTGCCCCTTGCTCTCGTCGCCTCTTGCCCCTAGACTTCTCTGCAACCTCCAAGGGGACATCGTTGTGCACTTCGAACACCGCCTTTTCTTCGCTCCGGAAGAAGCACTCGATGCCGCCGAGGTCTGGCAGGGATTGGCGATGCGCATCGAGCATCCGCAGGAATTCGTCCTGGGGCTGACCGGCTGCGACATCCTGGAGCGAGGTCCGGCGCACGTGCTGCGCCGGCTGCACTTCGGCCACGACAGCTACCGCGATCGCGTCGAGTGGGAAGAGGGAAAACGCCTGCGCTTCGTCGTCGAACCCCAGGGCGGCCGGCCCGGCGGAACCTTAGAGATCTCGCTCGTCATCGAAGGCGAACGCCTGGGGCTGGATTTCCGCTACGACACCACCCTGGACGAGACCTTGCTCGCGCCCGACGGCCGGCCCGTGGCCGAATGGCTCTCCCAGGCCTACGCCGCGGCCGATGCCGACACCATGGCGCGCATCATCGCGATTGCGCGGAAGAAACGAGGGAAAGCATGATCGAATTCAAGAACCTGCGTCTTTACCGCTGGGACGGTCCGGAAGGGCGAACCTACTGGAACGAACTCTTCCTCCGTCGTCCCTTCCTGCCGGTGGGGCCGCAGAACGAGACGAGCGAAGGCTGGACGCCGCCCTTCGGCGACGACGAGGCCATTGCGGACGTAGGGGGGCACTGGCTAGCGCATTGGGTGCGCGAGGAGCGCCTCCTGCCCGCGAGCGTGGTCAAGGCCGAGGCCGAACAGCGCGCCGAGGCGATCGCCGAGGAGCGCGGCTACCCCCTCTCGCGCAAGGAACTGCGCGAGCTGCGCGAAGCCATCCGCGCCGAATGGCTTCCGCGCGCCTTCACCCGGCGCCGGCGCGTGCCGGTGTGGATCGATCCGCGCGAAGGGTGGTTCGCCGTCGATGCCGGCAGCCTTGCGCTCGCCGAACGGGTGATCGACACGCTGCGAGCCACCGCCGAGCGTTTTCCCTTGAAGCCTTGGCGCACCCGGCTCTCGCCCGCTTCGGCGATGGCCGACTGGCTGCTCGCGGCAGAAGCCCCCGGCCCCTTCTCGCTCGAAGACGAGGTCCAGCTCGAGGCGCAGGACGACAGCCGCTCCCTCGTGCGCTACGCCCGGCTGCCGTTGGGTGAAGGCAGCGTCGCCGCCGAGATCCGCTCCCACCTGGGCGCCGGCAAGCGCCCGACGCGGCTCGCGCTCGCCTACGCCGATCGGCTGAGTTTCGTGCTCACCGCCGACGGCGCGCTCAAACGGCTCGCGCGCACCGACCCCGAGGACGAGACGGCGGGCGAGGCGCGCGACGCCCGCGAGCGCTTCGAGGGACGGTTCTACCTCTTCGCCGAGACCCTGCGTGCCATGCTGCCGGCGCTATCGGCCGCGCTCGGCGGGGAACTCGGCGAAGAAGGCGAGCAGGGAAAGAGCTCGATTTCCCCGACTTCCGGCAATCCGGGCAGCCAGACTTCGAGCTCGTGACAGGCTTCGTCACCCGGGCAGAGGCGATAGGGCGATGCGAACGGCGAATGGGTCAGGTGCAGGGCGGGAAGGTGCAAGGCTTCCTCATAGACCCATACGCCATCCTTTAGCCTTGCTCGAGGCGGCGGCTCCATCCCTGCCCCCGAACCATGGATGCGGCCTTCGACGAAGACGAGCCGGGCCGACTCGCCCTCCTCGATGCGCCAGCGCTCCTCCCACTGCGTCTTCTCGATCGAATGCTGCCAGCTCAAGGTGAAGACGCTCACGGGCAGGAAGGCTGTCGTTCCCAGAATGCTCAGGCATAGACCGATCATGTCGGCGAGGATCTGCGACGATGGCGCCAGACGTGCTGTAACAGGATGATCGCCCCGGCCAGCAGGCCTAGTTCGTCGGTGATGGGCATGGCGATCACGAGCAAGGCCGCTGCAGCGAAAGCCCACGACCGCTCGAACCAGGACAGGGGGCCGAGCCAGTAGCCGATCGCCGTACAGCCCCACAGCCAGATCGCCAGTATCACTTTGAAGACGATGTAGCTGATCTCCAGCCATCCCGGATCGCCCTGCAGCATCAGCGCCGGGGTATACACCGCCATGAAGGGGATGACGAACCCGGCCGCTGCCACGCGGATCGCCTGCAAGCTGATGGACAGACCCGGGGCCCCCGCGATCGGTGCGGCAGCGAAGCAGGCCAGGGCCACGGGCGGGGTGAGATCGGCCATGATGCCGAAATAAAAGACGAACATGTGGCTCACGATGAGCGGTACGTCGAGGTGCAACAGCGCCGGCGCGGCGAGCGAGCTGGTGATGATGTAGTTGGGGATAGTGGGGATTCCCATGCCCAGTACCAGGCACACGAGCATCGTCAGGAGCAACGACAAAAAGAGGCTCTGCTCTCCTACGGCGAGCACGGCATTGGCGAAGCTCGAAGCCGCGCCGGTGAGGGTCATCACGCCGATGATGACGCCGACCTGGGCACAGGCGATTCCCACCGGCAGCGCCTGACGCGCGCCTTCGGCCAGGGCCGATACCAAGTCTTTCAGGGAGGGTCGACGCTTCGCATCGAGGGCGCAGGCGAGCAGAAGGACGGCGATCAGCACCAGCACCGGTGTGATTCCCCAGCGCAGGAAAGTCGAGCACATCACGCCGAGGGCGATCCAGAAGAGGAAACGGAGCGCTTTGGTGAGCAGCGCGGTCGAGAGGATAGTGCCCAGGATCAGAACGACGGTGAGCAGCAACCCGACGAGTCCGGCGAAGAGCGGCGTATAGCCGGAAAAGAGCAGATAGACCAGCACCGCCAGCGGCAGCACCAGATGCCAGCGCTCGCGCACCGCGCGCCACGGATTGGGCAGGCTCTCCCTAGGCATTCCGGTCAGACCCAAGCGGCCTGCTTCGAGATGTACTACCAAAAACGCCGTGAGAAAATAGAGAATCGCTGGGATGAGCGCCGCACGCACCACTTCCACGTACGCTACGCCGATCGTCTCGGCCATGATGAAGGCCACTGCGCCCATCACCGGCGGCATGATCTGACCGCCCATGCTGGCCGTGGCCTCGACCCCACCGGCGAATTCGGGACGGTAGCCAAAGCGTTTCATCAACCGGATCGTGAACTGGCCGGTCGTCACGACATTGGCCACGCCGCTGCCGTTGATCGTCCCCATCAGCCCCGAAGCGATTACCCCGACTTTTGCCGGCCCGCCTTGGGTGTGACCGACCAAACCCAAGGCGAAGTCGGTGAAGAGCTTGAGCATGCCGGCGCGCTCGAGAAAAGCGCCGAAGAGGATGAAGAGGAAGATGTAGGTCGAACTGACGTAGATGGGGATGCCGTAGATCCCTTCCGTGCCGAAAGAAAGGTGTTCGATCACCTGTTCCCAGGGATAACCGCGGTGATTCAATGGGCCAGGAAGCCAGCGCCCATAGACGGCGTAGAGCACGAGTACACCGCAGATGAGCGGCAAGGCCCATCCCATCATGCGCTGGGTGGCCAAAAAGACGAGCGCCAGGAGCGCCGCGCCGACCCACAGATCGATAGGGGTCGGATCGCCCGAGCGCAGCATCAACTCATGCTCGAATATCCATTGATAGGAGGCTACACCCGCCGAAAGCAGCACGCAGACGAGAAACAGCGATGGAATCAGCCGTTTTCCCCGCACGAGGCCGTCTCGGGCGAGGAATCCGAAAGTGAGTATGAGCAGGAAACCGACGTGGACGGCACGCGTGACCAGGGAGGAAAAAGGGGTGAAGGCCGCGGTATAGAGCTGGAAAAGGGAGAAGGCCACCGCGACGAGAAAAAGCAGGCGCGAAGCGAAGCCCTTTCCCTCATCCTCCGTCTGGTCGAAGCCTTGGTGCATGGTGCACCTGTCTGGGTTCAGCGGAGCACGCCGACTTCTCGATAATAGCGCTCGGCTCCGGGATGCAAGGGGATCGGAAACCCATCAGTGGCTTTTTCGCGCTCGATCCCTCTGGCGGCAGAGTGCGCGGCGGCGAGCTCGTCAAGATGCTCGAATATTGACTTTGTCATGAGATAGACGACCTCTTCCGGAACGCCGCTGTGCGTCACCAGCAGGTTGCGAATCGCCACGGTCGGAACGTCCTGTTCCTGACCCATATAGGTACCGGCCGGGATCGCCGCGGGCTGATAAGCCGGGTCTCCGATCTTGGCGACGACTTCCGCAGGGACGGGAACGACGACGATTGGCACGTTGGTCGCGAGGTCACGGATCGAGGCCACACCGAGTCCGGCGGACTGTAGAGTGGCGTCGAGCTGGCGGTTCTTCATCAGTTCGACCGATTCGCCGAAGGGGAGATATTCCACCTTGCCGAGATCGGCATAGGACAGACCCGCGGCGGCGAGCACGGCGCGCGCATTGAGCTCGGTGCCGGAGCGCGGCGCCCCCACCGACAGGCGCTTGCCGCGTAGATCCTGCAGCGTACGGATGCCGGATTCCTTGCTCGCCACGATCTGGATATAGTTGGGATAGATCGCCGCCAGCCCCCGCAATTTGTCGAGCTTCTGCTTGAAACCGGCTTCCTCGTTCCCCGCCCAGGCATGGGCGACGGCATCGCCCAGCGAGAAGCCCACTTCGCCGCGGCCGGCCTGCAGCAGGTTGAGATTCTCGGCGCTCGCCTTGGTCGCCTGCACACTCGTCTTGGCGCCGGGAATGGCTTCACTGTAGATCTTGGAAAGGGCCACCCCCAGCGGGTAATAGACGCCGCTCGTGCCGCCGGTGAGCACGGTGATGTAGGTCTGCGCCTGGGCCACGGCAGCGCAAGTGCACAGCGCCAGCGCGGCGATGAGGTGACGGATCGCACCCATGGTCTTCCTCCTCTGGTCGATGATCGGGCCGGTCTGGCGCCGGCTTAGGTTCTCTTTTTAGCAGCACTGCTGGGGGCGGTCAAGAACCCCTGGGTTTGGGACTAGCTCGAGGGCCGAAATATCGGCTAGCATGGAGTCCATCGACTTTTCGCGGATCGAACCATGTCGCTCGGTATCGTCGACTATTCCACCTTTCTGATCGGCACCATCTTCATCATTTTGCTGCCGGGGCCCAATTCGCTCTACGTGATGACCACGGCCTCGCGCCATGGCGCGCGCGCCGGCGCCCGGGCGGCGCTCGGCGTACTTGTGGGGGATACGGTGCTGATGTTCGCGGCGGTGTTCGGGGCCGCGTCGCTCCTGAAGCTCGTGCCAGCACTCTTTCTCGGCTTGCGCCTCGCCGGGGCGGCCTATCTGTGCTGGATCGGCATGCAATTGATGCGTGCCGCATGGCGGGCGAGCCAGGCCCTGCGCCGCGGCGGGGCGATCGCCACGCCCGAAGAAGAAGTGCGCACGGGGGCCTTGCACCCCTTTCGTTCGGCCTTGCTCATCAGCCTGATGAACCCCAAGGCCATCCTCTTCTTCTTTTCCTTCTTCATCCAGTTCGTGGATCCGCAGGCGGGGCATCCGCTGCTCGCTTTCCTCGTGCTGGGCGTGTCGGTAGAGCTGTGCAGCTTGATCTATCTCTCCACCCTGGTGTTCGCCGGCGCGCGGCTCGCCGCGGCGTTTCGCCGGCGCCGGCGGCTCGCCATCGGCGGCACCGGCGCGGTCGGGGCGCTTTTCGTCGCCTTCGGGATGAAGCTCGCGACGGCGAGCCTCGAGTGAGGCGCCGTCGCTGGGCTCACACGTCGATGTTGCGGGCGTAGAGCGCGTTCGTCTCGATGAAGGCGCGCCGCGGCTCGACCTGCTCGCCCATCAGGGTGGTGAAGATCTCGTCGGCGGTGATGGCGTCGTCGATCTGCACGCGCAGCAGGCGCCGCACCGCCGGATCCATCGTCGTCTCCCACAGCTGCTCGGGGTTCATTTCGCCCAAGCCTTTGTAGCGTTGTTTGACGAGATTGCGTTCGACCTCGGCGATGAGCCACTGCACGGCTTCGGCGAAGCTGCCCACCGGCTGGCGTTTTTCGCCGCGGCGTACCTGAGCGCCGGGGCGGACGAGATCGGCCTGCGTCCGGGCGGCTTCATGGATGAGGCGCCAGTCGTGCGAGGCGAGGAAGTCGGGGTCGATGCGCGAGCGCCGGGCGTTGCCGTGGTGCATGCGCGTGAGCTCGAGCACCCACTCCTCGTTCGTCTCGTCGAACAGGGCTTCGACCTTCAGGGCGCCGTCGAGCGCGGCACGCAGCCGCTCGGCGCTCGCCAGGGCCGCTTCCTGGCTGGAGAGGTCGAGGGCGACGTCGTTGGCGAGCAGCGTGCGCAGCGCCTGGGCGTCGATGCGCGCGGCGTGGCGTGCGATGAGCGATTCGGCCAGCAAATACTGGCGCGCGAGGCCGGCGAGCGTCTCGTCGCGCAGCGGTTCGGCCCCTTCGCGCGGCAGCAGTTCCGCCCCGTCGAGGGCGAGCTTGAGCAGGTGCTGCTGCAGCTCCTGGTCGTCCTTGAGGTAGAGCTCGGTCTTGCCGTGCTTGATCTTGTAGAGCGGCGGCTGGGCGATGTAGATGTGGCCGCGCTCGACGAGCTCGGGCATCTGCCGGTAGAAGAAGGTGAGCAGCAGGGTGCGGATGTGGGCGCCATCGACGTCGGCGTCCGTCATGATGATGATGCGGTGATAACGCAGCTTCTCCGGCTTGTATTCATCCTTGCCGATGCCGGTGCCCAGCGCCGTGATGAGGGTGGCAATCTCCTGGCTTTGCAGCAGCTTGTCGAAGCGCGCCTTCTCGACGTTGAGGATCTTGCCCTTGAGCGGCAGGATCGCCTGGAATTTGCGGTCGCGCCCCTGCTTGGCCGAGCCCCCGGCCGAATCCCCCTCGACGAGGAAGAGCTCGCACAGTGCCGGATCCTTTTCCTGGCAGTCGGCGAGCTTGCCGGGAAGCCCCACGCCGTCGAGCAGCCCCTTGCGCCGCGTCATCTCACGCGCCTTGCGGGCGGCCTCGCGTGCCCGCGCCGCCTCCACGATCTTGCCGCAGATGATCTTGGCGTCGTTGGGGTTCTCCAGAAGGAATTCGGCGAGCTTGGTCGAGACGATCTCCTCGACCGCCGGGCGCGCCTCGGAGGAGACGAGCTTCATCTTCGTCTGGCTGGCGAACTTCGGGTCGGGCATCTTCACCGAGAGCACGCAGGCGAGGCCCTCGCGCATGTCGTCGCCCGTGATCTCGACCTTGGCCTTCTTGGCGATTTCCTGTTCTTCGATGTAGCGGTTGATGACGCGCGTGAGCGCGGCGCGCAAGCCGGTGAGGTGCGTGCCACCGTCGGGCTGCGGGATGTTGTTGGTGTAGCACAGCACCTGTTCCTGGTAGCTGTCGTTCCACTGCATCGCCACTTCGACGGCGATCTCGACCTCGTGCCCCACGTCCTGCGGCACCTTCACCACTCCCTGGGCATGGAAGATGTGGGGGTGGATGGGGTGTTTGTTGCGGTTGAGGTATTGGACATAGCCGCGCACCCCGCCGGAGAAGGCGAAATCCTCCTCCTTGCCGGTTCGCTGGTCGATGAGCTTGATGCGCACGCCGTTGTTGAGGAAGGAGAGCTCGCGCAGGCGTTTGGCGAGAATTTCATAATGGTATTCGACGGTGCCGAAGATCTCTTCGTCGGCGAGCCAATGCACTTCGGTGCCGCGCTTGGTGGTCGGCCCTAGTTCGCGCATCTTGCGCACCGGGATGCCGTCGATCACTTCCTCGTCGAACACTGCCGGAACGCCGCGGTGGAATTCCATGAAATGTTTCTTGCCGTCGCGCCGCACCGTGAGCCGCAGCCACTTGGAGAGCGCATTGACGCAGGACACGCCCACGCCGTGCAAGCCGCCGGAGACTTTGTAGCTGTTCTGGTTGAACTTGCCCCCGGCGTGCAGCACGCACATGACGATCTCGGCAGCGCTGCGCTTGGGCTCGTGTTTGTCGTCCCACTTGATGCCCACCGGGATGCCGCGTCCGTTGTCGACCACCGACACGGAGTTGTCGGCGTGGATCGTCACCACGATCTCGTCGCAGTAGCCGGCAAGCGCCTCGTCGATGGCATTGTCGACCACCTCGAACACCATGTGGTGCAACCCAGTGCCGTCGGAGGTATCGCCGATGTACATGCCGGGACGCTTGCGCACGGCCTCCAGCCCTTCGAGCTGTTGGATGGCGGATTCATCGTAGGTTTCGCTGTGAGTTTTCTGCACGTCTCGGCTCATGACGGAAATTCTTTCCTCGTATCGATAAGATGTCTGACAGATTTTTTTTGCTGCGGTTCTACAGGCGCATCGGCATCACGACGTATTCGAAGTGTTCGTCCTCGGGGACGGTGATGAGCGTGGCGGCGTTGCCGTCCTTGAGCGACAGATGCACGACGTCGTTGGTGAGCGCGCCCAGGACGTCGAGCAGATAGCCGACGTTGAAGCCGATCTCCAGCGGTTGGCCGTCGTAGGCGATCTCGATCTCCTCGATGGCCTCTTCCTGTTCGGCGTTGTGGCTCGACAGGCGCACCAGGCCCGGGGAGAAGGAGAGTTTGACCGGCCGGATCTTGTCGCTGGCAAGGATCGCCACGCGCTGCAAGGACTGCTGCAGCTCGGTGCGCACGAAGGAGACGCGGATGGGGTGATCCTTGGGAATGACGCGGCGGAAGTCGGGGAAGCGCCCGTCGATGATCTTGCTGAGGAATTCGGTGTCCTTGAAACGGAACACGATCTGCTTGTCGGCGATGCACACTTCCACCGTATCGTCGGAATCGGTGAGCAGCCGCTGCAGCTCGCCCACCGCCTTGCGCGGCACGATGGCTTCGCGCGCACCGGACAAGGGCTCGGCCAGCGGCTGGGCGCAGTGGGCGAGCCGGTGGCTGTCGGTGGTGACCACGTCGAGCCGGTCGCCCTCGGCGGCAAAGAGCATGCCGACGAGGTAGTAGCGGATGTCCTGCTGCGCCATGGCGTAGGAGGTGAGCGCGATGAGACGGCGCAGCTCGCGCTGTGTGAGCTTGAGCGGCGCATCTTCGTCCTGCGGCGCCACCAGGCGGGGGAATTCTTCGGCCGGCAGCGCCTGCAGGGTGAAGCGGCTGCGGCCGCAGCGCAGCACCAGGCGGCTCTCGCCGTCGCGCTCGAGCCGTATCACCGCGCCTTCGGGGAGGCTGCGCAGGATGTCGAGCAGTTTTTTCGCATTGACGGTGAGTCTTCCTTCTTCGCCCGGCAGCTCGCTCGCGTCGATGCGCACGGCGAGCTGCATCTCGCCGTCGGTGGCGGTGAGCCCGAGTCTCCCGGCATCGCGCTCGAGCAGCACGTTGGCGAGGATGGGCATCGTCTGGCGTTTTTCGACCACACCGCTCGCGGCCAGCAGCGGTTGCAACAGCTGGTCGCGGGTCGATTCGAGAAAGAGCATCGGGCCTCTCCTGAAATGATAGTCTTCAGCCGCGCAGGACCTGCAGCAGCACGTGGACGTCGTGGTTGAGTTGGGGGTCGGTCAGCCGCAGCTCGTTGATCGTGCGGTAAGCGTGCAGCACCGTCGTGTGGTCACGCCCGCCGAAGGCCTCGCCGATGGCCGGCAGCGACAGCGGCGTGAGCTCCTTGGCGAGCCACATCGCCACCTGCCGCGGCCGAGCCACCGCGCGCGTTCGCTTCTTCGAGTGCATGTCGGCGACCTTGGTCTTGTAGTAGTCGGCCACCGTCTTCTGGATGTGCTCGACGGTGAGCTGCCGGTTGTAGGCGTGCAGGATGTCCTTGAGCGCCTCCTTGGCCAGTTCCAGCGTGATCGGTTGGCTGTGGAAGTTGGCGAAGGCCACCACCTTGTTGAGCGCGCCTTCGAGCTCGCGCACGTTCGAGCGCAGGTTCTTGGCGATCAGAAAGGCCACGTCGTCGCCCACCTGCACGCCCAAGAGTTGCGCCTTCTTCTGCACGATGGCCACCCGCATCTCGAGCTCGGGCGGCTCGATCTGCACCGTCAGGCCCCAGTCGAAGCGCGAGATGAGCCGATCTTCCAGCCCTTGAATGTCTTTGGGATAGGTATCGCAGGTGATGACGATCTGCTTGTGCGCCTCGGTGAGGGCGTTGAAGGCGTGGAAGAACTCTTCCTGCGTGCGCGCCTTGTTCTGGAAGAACTGGATGTCGTCGATGAGCAGCACGTCGAGCGAGCGGTAGTAGCGCTTGAATGCGTCGAAGCTCTTCTGCTGGTAGGCACGTACGACGTCAGCATAGTAGTCTTCCGCGTGGACGTAGCGGATCACCATGCGCGGGTCGGTACGGAAGATGGCGTTGCCGATGGCGTGGATGAGGTGCGTCTTGCCCAGGCCGACCCCGCCATAGACGAAGAGAGGATTGTAGGAGGCGCCGGGATTGTGCGCCACTTGCATGGCCGCGGCGCGGGCGAGGTCGTTGGCGCGGCCGGTGACGAGGGTGTCGAAAGTGGCTGCCGGGTTGAGCCGCGTGCGCTCGTAGAGCGCTTCGAGGGTCGAGGACGGGGTCACGTCCTCGGCGAGCGGCGGAGGACGGCGTTTCGGGGCGCTGCGGACGGGGCGGGGTTTGGCTTCGGCGGCGCGTTCCTGCGTCGTCGCCGCGGCAGGAGAAGCCGAGTCCGCAGGTGCTGCTTCGGAGGATTCGATGTCGGGAGCCGAAGCCCGGGCTTGGGCCGATGCGGGCCGATTGGACCGCGGCGGCGTGCCTCCTTTGGCGGTAGCGCCCAGCTGCAGTTCGGCCTGGGCGATGCCGAGCTCGGCGAGATGTTCGGCGATCTTGGGCCAGTAGCGCTCGCGTACCCACTGCAGGATGAAACGGTTGGGCGCGAGCACGCGCAGCCGCACTCCTGCGCCTCCTTCCTCGGGTTCGGCGCTCAGGGCACGGATCCAGGTATTGTATTGCTGCGCCGGCAGCGAGGCACGCAGACGCTCGCAGCAGGCGGTCCACGCTTCGTGACTCAAGGAGAAGGCCCTCTGGACGGATTGACGACGTTCCAGGGGGTATTCTAACCCGTCCACCCAAAAGGTGAGTTATCCACAGGGTGGGCGAAATCTCGACCAGGGAAACGACCCAGTCCTGGGGGGCGGGGACCGGACGATTGCATCGACCCGCGACGTCGTGCATCGTTCTTGGGTCATGATGGGACGACTGTACGAGAACGCCACCACGACCCCTGCGACCGGCGCTATATCCAAATCGAACCTTCCGGTGCGCCGCCTTACCCGGGGGACGCGGGATGTCGGAGGACACCATTCGACGTGGCAACAAGCACCGACGCTGAAGACCCGGCGCTTCCTGTGCTCGCTCCTCGAGGCAGCCCCTTTTGCCTGCGTACGATTCCCGCCGAAAGCGGCAAGGAATTCACTGATCGATTCATTGGCCGCGGCATGCGTACCCCTACGGAGACGCATGCCTTCGATGAACAGTGCCAGGCGCTCGACCCCGAACTCGTCGGCGAGGTGCTCACGGAAGTGAGGAGCCGTCAGCGCCGCACGACCTCCACGAGATAGCCTGGCTTTCGTAGGCTCGTGAGCACGAAGCGCTCAAAACGCGGACAGGCGGCAAGCGTCGCTTCGGCAATCGCGCGGGCGGCGGGTAGGAGGCGATCGTCGTCGACCATGTTGAGCACGGGGATCACGCGTTTTTCCGATGTGCCTTGCAATAGCCCCTCTTCGCGGGTGTAGAGCGCGACGAAGTCGGCGATGGTCACCGGTTCGCCGAGGGGGCGGCCGGTGAGGGCGGAGACGCGCTCGGGGCGGTGCGCGATCGTCTCGGAGAGGGGTCGTCCCAGCGCCTGGAGCGAGAGGATGAGGAGTACCGTGTCGGTCGCCTCGGGCAGGCTCGGTTCGTGCGGCGCGGGCGCCTTGAGGAGCCGCGAGCGGGCGCCGTCGGCCTTCACCAGCGTGAGATCGAACCCGCCCTCGCGGTGCAGCCGGGCGATGCGCGCGCCGGATACTGCCGCTACCCGCCCCGGCTTGTCCGAGGGCGTGGCGTAGGCCACTTTGCGCGCGCGGCTCGCGCGCATCTTTTCTTCGAGTTCGTCTTCGGGGGCGATGAGGATCTCGGCGCCGAGTTCGGGGCCGAAGTCGGTGATGAAGGTGGTGGTGGTGAGGGCCACGCGTCCCGGGTGGGCGGAGAAAATCTGGTAGAGCGTGGTCTTCTTGCCGCCTGCGCCGACGGCGGCGAGGATGCCGCGCCGGGCGCCCAGCGCCTCGAGGAGTGCGCTCGTGCGTTCTTCCATTGGAGATCCCCCTTCGTCAGCCGCCGGTGGCATTCATGTGCCGGAAGAGCACGGGCTTGGCAGTGAGATCGAACTCGTGCCCCTTGGGTTTGATTGCCATCGCGGCCACGATGGCTTCTTTGAGCGGTTCGAGTTCGCCTGGATGGGTGCGCAGGACTCGGCGCAGGTCGACCGAGTGCTCTTGTCCCAGGCACAGCAGGAGCCGCCCTTCGGTGGTGACGCGCACACGGTTGCAGCTGTCGCAGAAATTGTGGCTGTGCGGTGAGATGAAGCCGACGAGGGTGCCGGTCTCGGCGATGCGCTCGTAGCGTGCCGGGCCGCCGGTGCGTTCGACGGTGGGCAGCAGCGTGTAACGCTCCGAGATGCGCGCGCGCACTTCGTCGCTGGGCACGCAGCTCGTGCGCCGATCGTGTCCTTCGATCTCGCCGAGTGGTATCTCCTCGATGAAACAGACGGTGAAGTCGCGCTCAGCGGCGAATTCGACCAGATCGAGGATCTCGTCGTCGTTGATGCCGCGCATCGGTACGGCGTTGAGTTTGATCGCTTCGAACCCGGCACGCCGGGCGGCTTCGATCCCTTCGAGCACCTTGTCGAGGCTGCCCACGCGCGAGATGGCGCGGAAGCGCTCGGGGCGCAGGCTGTCGAGACTCACGTTGATGCGGCGCACCCCGGCCTCGCGCAGCGCGGCGGCGTGGCGGGCGAGCTGCGAGCCGTTGGTCGTAAGCGTGAGTTCCTTCAGGCCGGGGAGTTTGCCCAGTTCGGCGAAGAGCGAGAGGACGTTTTGCCGCACCAGGGGCTCACCCCCGGTGATGCGCAGTTTCGTCACGCCCAGCTCGACGAAGGCGCGGCCGATCAGCGCCATTTCTTCCAGAGTCAGGATGCGCGCCTTGGGCAGGAACGTCATCTGCTCATTCATGCAGTAGACGCAGCGAAAATCGCAGCGGTCCGTCACCGACAGGCGCACGTAGGTGACGTGTCGACCGAAGCGGTCGATCAGGGGCGGGTTTGCCGGGGCTCGGGTGTCCATCGCGGCGGCTCCTGTATCATCGTGGGGTCACGAACATCGCGTTCTGGGAGTTGGAATGGCCGATTTGCCGCACCTCACCGCCACCGGCGCCGCCCACATGGTGGACGTCGGGGAGAAGGAGAAGACGCATCGGGTCGCGATCGCCGAAGGATACCTCGAAATGTCGCCAGCAGCACTCACGGCGCTCGTCGAGGGCAACCTGAAGAAGGGTGACGCCCTGGCGGCGGCGCGCATCGCCGGGATCATGGCGGCGAAACG
>JAQUGB010000019.1 GCA_028684345.1 Tepidiphilus sp.
CGCTCTGGGGAGCGCCCAGGTGCAGGAGTCCATGCGGCGCTTGCTGCGCGCCATCGGGAAGACGCTCAACGATCTGCCCGACCGCATCAGCATCGCCGGACATACCGACGCGACTCCCTTCGCGGGCGACGGACGAGGGATGTCCAACTGGGAGCTGTCCGCCGAACGGGCCAATGCCGCCCGGCGTGAGCTCATCGCTGGCGGACTCGATCCAGCCAAGATTTTCCGCGTCGTCGGCATGGCCGACACCTCCCCGCTCATTCCCGACGATCCATACGCGCCACAGAATCGACGTATCAGTATCATCGTGCTCAAACAAGATGTCGAGCGTGAATGGCGAACCCGTGAAACTGCGGTGTCCTGGCCCGTGACGAGCTCCCCTTCTCGTCCTGCGATACGCCCCGATTTTCCGGTACCACGACCCGACTTCGTGCAGCCATGAGTGCGCCTTGGGATCGTGAAAAAGGGAGGGGTGAGTCGTCGCCACGTACGGCGCTGGACCGTATCGCCGAAGCGCGGCGCAGCATCGAACGGCTTGCCAGCGTTTCGAGAGCCGACTCCGCGCGCGAGTTCGAATTCACCGAGGAGGATTTTTCCGCCGTTCGAGCCCTGGTGGCCGAACGTGCCGGTATTGCGCTCACGCAGGCCAAGCGCGACATGGTCTATGTGCGTCTGTCGCGCCGCCTGCGCGCGCTCGGGCTCAAGCGCTTCGCCGACTACCTGGCGCGGGTGCGCAGCGACGCGCGTGAGCTCGAAGCCTTCATCAATGCGCTCACCACCAATCTGACGTATTTCTTTCGCGAGCCGCATCACTTCGAGCACTTGCGTACCTGGCTTGGGCAGCGATCGGAGGCTCGCCTGTGGTCGGCTGGCTGTGCGAGCGGTGAAGAAGCCTATTCCATTGCCATGACGGCCTGCGAAGCGTGGGGGCGGCTCGATCCTCCCGTCGAAATCTTCGCCACCGACCTCGATACACAAGTGCTGGAAGAGGGCCGCCGCGGCATCTATGCCGCTGAGCGTCTCGAGGCGATCGATCCCGGCCTGCGTTCCCGCTATTTCGTTCCTCTCGCTGACGGCCGCTGGCAGATTCGTGCCGAACTGCGCGCGCTCGTGCGCTTCGCCCGCCTCAATTTCGTCGAAACCCCCTGGCCGGTGCAAGGGCCGTTCGATGCGATTCTCTGCCGCAACGTGCTGATCTACTTCGATCGCCAGACCCAGCGCATGATCCTCGAGCGCTTCGTACCCCTCTTGCGCCCGGGCGGTCATCTCTACCTCGGACATTCGGAGAACCTTCTGCACGCGAGCGAGGCGTTCGAGCCGCTGGGTCGCACGATCTATCGTCGCAAGGCCGAGGGGGAACCGGCGGCGGTCCTGGGGGAGCATCGGCCCGGTTCGGCGCCGCCGGCCGTACCGCGCGGCGAATCCTGGGCGCCTCCACCCTCCCGCGCCGGCAGATCTTCCTCCACGGGCGCCGCCGGGGCGGATGCGACCTCATGCAGGGACCTGGATGAGCCTTTGCGCCCCGGCGAATCGGTGATCCTCATCGGCGCGTCCACCGGCGGCACCGAGGCGATCAAGATCGTGTTGCAAGCCCTGCCGGCGAACGCCCCGCCGGTACTCATCGTACAGCACATGCCGGAGCATTTCACCGCCTCATTTGCCAAGCGGCTGGACCAGGTGTGCGCCTTGCGCGTGAGCGAAGCGCGAGACGGCGAGATCCTGACGCGCGGCTGGGCCTGGGTGGCGCCGGGGCATTCGCACCTGCGCCTCGAACGTCAGGGGACTGGCTACGTGCTGCGCTTGGATCGCTCTGAACCCGTCAACCGTCATCGACCCTCGGTGGACGTGCTCTTCTTCAGTGCGGCCGAAGTTCTGGGGCCGGCGGCGGTGGCGGCGCTGCTCACCGGCATGGGGCGCGACGGGGCGCAGGGGCTGCTCGCCTTGAAAGAAGCCGGCGCCCACACCATCGCTCAGGACGAGGCGAGCGCCGTCATCTGGGGGATGCCCGGCGAGGCAGTGCGCCTGGGCGCTGCCTGCGAAGTGTTGCCGCTTACCGAGATCGGGCCGGCGATTGTGCGGGCGGTGTCGGCCCGGCAGGCGTTTTGGGCGCGCCACTGAGCGGCGCGCGCTCGGCGCGCGCCGCCTCCCCGCCTTTGGCGCAGGCAAGCAGCTCGGCATTCTTTTCCGCACCCTCGACCAGACGGTCGAGCCCCTGCATGACTTCCTGGCTGGCGAGTTCCATGCGGTGCGCCGCCTCGACCATGCGCTCGATATCCTTTTTCGCCAGCGCCGCAAAAGCTTCCTGGGCCGCCTCGTGTACCGTGCGATGCGGCCGTTCGATCTCGCGATAGCCGGGAAAACCGCTGAAGCATTCCTTGCCTCGCCCTTCGTAGTACCAGCGCCCGAGGCGGCAGTTTTGATGACTGGCGAATTCCGCTGCCGGCTGGTCGCTCACCCCGAGCAGCACTTGGTACACGGCGAACTTGTAGAGGATGTGGTCGATCTTGGCGAGCTCGCAGAAACTGCGCAGCGCCGATAGCCCGGCCGAGCGTTCGAAGGCTTCGACGAGCCCTTCGAGCGCCTCTACTTCCTGCGCCGCTTTCTCGCCCTCTGCGCTGAGCCGGCTGGATTCTTGCGCCAGCTCGCCCATGGCCTCGCGGCTCGAGCCGCTGTCGCTGCGGATCTGCTCGACGAGGCGCGAGATGTCGGCAGTGGCCACCGCCGTGCGCTCGGCCAGTTTGCGGACCTCGTCGGCCACCACGGCGAAGCCGCGCCCCTGCTCGCCGGCGCGCGCCGCCTCGATGGCCGCGTTCAAGGCGAGCAGGTTCGTCTGGTCGGCGATCTCGCGGATGAGGTTGACGATGCCGGTGATCTCCTGCGCCCGCGCATCGAGCGCGCCGACTTTCTGCGCCGCGCTCTGGGAGCGCTCGGTGAGGCGGCGCAGGCTCTGGGCGATGGCCTCGGCCGCCTCGCGGCTCACTTCGGCGCGCGCAAACGCCTGCTCGGCGGTTTGCCGGTCTTCCTCGCTGCGCTGCGCCAGGGTGGCGACACTGCCCTGGACGTGGCCGAGGGAGGTGTGAAACGCCTTGAATTCCGCGCTCACGCGGCGCATGGCGTCGCTCTCCCAGCGGCAGCGATCCGCTTCGGCCTGGGCTTCTTCGAGCTGACGGCGCAGGGTGGAGAGCTCGCTCTCCTTGCGCCGGATCTCTTCTTCCAGGGCGCTGGCGCGGGTCTCGAGCTCGTGCAGCCGTTCTTTGTGGCCGAATAACATGGGGGTTCTCCTCGTTCATTTTGGTCTTGGAGCATATTACGGCAAAGTCGGCGTGGGACTTGAGGGAAAATAGATGGAGAAAAATGCCGTAATTCGGCTAAAGTTTGGAGCGGGAGCTGCCGTAACATACGATACCAAGATCGAATCGGAGTGGCGCGATGTCCGACCTACTCAAACGCATCGACGAGCGCACCAAGCTCGCCGGCACCAACAAGCTCGAGATCCTGCTCTTCACGCTCGGCGTGAGCAAGGTCACCAAGCGGCGTGAAACCTATGGCATCAACGTGTTCAAGGTGCGCGAGGTGATGAAGACCCCGCCCATCACCGCCGCGCCCGACATGCCCCCGGCGGTCAAAGGGGTGGTGAGCCTACGCGGAGTGCTCGTGCCGGTGGTCGATCTGGGCGAATACGTCGGGGTGGAGCCCGGCAGCGAGCGCAACATCATGATCATCACCGAATACAACGGCAAGGTGCAGGGGTTCCTGGTCGAGTCGGTCGACACCATCCTGCGGCTCGACTGGTCACAGATCCGCGTGCCGCCCGAGATGCTCACCGCCAAGACGGGCGGCCTGGTGACCGCGGTCACCGAACTTCCCGACGGGCGCCTGGTGATGCTGCTCGACGTGGAGCGGGTGCTCTCGGACATCACCAAGTATGACGAGGCCGAAGACCTCTACGCCGGCATCGAGCCGCTGCCCGACGGGGACAAATACACCGTGTATTTCGCCGACGATTCCTCGGTGGCGCGCGAGCAGATCGAGCGCACTTTGCAGAAAATGGGGGTGCGCTACGTGGGCGCGGTCAACGGACGCATCGCCTGGGAAAACCTGGAGAAGGCTGCCGAGCGTGCCAAGCTCACCGGGCGGCCGATCACCGATTTCGTCAGCGCCATGATCACCGACATCGAGATGCCGGAGATGGACGGCTTCATCCTCACGAAAAAGATCAAGTCCGACCGGCGCCTTGCCAGCGTGCCGGTGCTGATGCATTCTTCTCTCTCCGGCATGCAGAACCAGTATCTGGGCAAATCGGTGGGGGTCGATGAGTACGTCCCCAAGTTCCATCCGCGCGAACTCGCCGAGGCGCTGCAGCGCCTGTTCGCCAAACGTCAGCAAACCGCCAAGGAGGGCTGAGATGGCCAATGCGTCCGAACCCACGGTGATCGAACCGGAACTGGTCGATTCCGAGCTCGACAGCAGAGCCGATCGTTTCGAGGAGATCGAGGCGCGCGCGGGGCTCGCCGGCTCGAACCGCTTCGAGATCCTGCTCTTTTCCCTCGGGACGTCCGAGACCTTTGGCATCAACGTCTTCAAGGTGCGCGAGGTGATGGCCACGCCCTTCATCACGCGCGCCCCCAACGTACCGCCTGGAGTAGAGGGGCTGGTGAGCCTGCGCGGCAACGTGATCCCGGTGGTGTCGCTCGCCAAGGTGATGGAGCTCGCGCCCATGGACGATCGTATCGCTCCGGCGATGATGGTGGCCGAATACTGCCGTAAGACCCTGGGGTTCTTGGTCGAGGCGGTCGATCGCATCATTCGCGTCGAGTGGTCGCGGGTGCGCGAGCCGGAAAACGTCTCCTCCCAGGTGCACGGCATGATCACCTCCATCACCGAGTTGCCCGACGGGCGGCTGGTGTCGATCATCGACGTCGAGGCGGTGCTGGCCAAGACTTTCGGCGAGGCGGTGGTGGGCGTCATCCTGCCGATCCCCGACGGCCATCGGCGACACGTCTTCTTCGTCGACGATTCGAGCGTGGCGCGCAAGAAGATCGCCGAGGTACTCGACAAGCTCGCCGTCAAGCACACGCATGCCAACACCGGTAAAGAGGCCTGGGAGCGGTTGCAGAGCATGGCCAATTTCGCCGAGCAGACCGGCACGCCGCTGCGCGAGCAGCTCGACGTGATCCTCACCGACGCCGAGATGCCCGAGATGGACGGCTACGTGCTCACCAAGAACATCAAGGCCGACCCCCGCTTCGACGGCATTCCCGTCATCATGTATTCTTCGCTCACCTCGCAGGCCAACCGCGCCATGGGTGAGCGCGTGGGGGTCGATGGCTACGTGGAAAAATTCGATGCGCAGATGCTGGCCGAGACGCTGCGGCCGCTGCTGATTCGCTGAACGAGAACGACGGAGAATATTCGATGGCGGACGACAAGACGCGCTTCCTGGTCGTGGATGATTTCTCGACGATGCGTCGTATCCTGCGCAACCTCTTGAAGGAGCTGGGCTATACGAACGTCGACGAGGCCGAGGACGGGGTGGCGGCGCTGCACAGGCTCGAATCGCAGTCCTACGATTTCGTCATCACCGACTGGAACATGCCCAACATGGACGGGCTGACGCTGCTGCGCAAGATCCGCAGCAGTGAGAAGCTCAAGCACCTGCCGGTGCTCATGGTCACCGCCGAGGCAAAGAAAGAGAACATCATCGCCGCAGCGCAAGCCGGGGCTTCGGGTTACATCGTCAAGCCCTTCACCGCGGCGGTGCTGGCCGAGAAAATCGACCGAATTTTCGAGAAAATGGGCAAACAACCCGCAGGAGGATCGGCGTGATGAGCAAAAAAACCAGCCAGAGCGGCGACAGCGACGAACTCCAGGCGCTCTTCGACAGTATCGTCGGTTCGGCGGGTAACGTGTCCGAACCCGAGCAGCCGGTGGATGGAGACAATGAGGAACTGCAAGCGCTCTTCGACGCCGTGGCTCAGCAGTTCAGCGCGACCGAAAAAAGTGGCATGCAGGCCAACCTCTCTGCTGCGGCACCCGAGCCGACGCACGTACCCCATGACGAAATCATTCAGCGCCTCGGTAAAGTGGCACGCCAGTTACACGAGGCGCTCAAGGAGCTCGGTTGCGAAACGGTCGTGGCCGAGGCGGCCCAAGCCGTGCCCGACGCGCGTGAGCGCTTGCGCTACATCGCGCAGTTGACCGAACAGGCCGCCTCGCGCGTGCTCAACGCCACCGACATCGCCATCCCACTGCAGAAATCGCTCGCCGAGAAAGCCGAGGGTCTGAAGAAGCGTTGGAACGACCTTTTCGCCAATCGCCTCTCGCCGCAGGAATTTCGCGAGCTCGCCCACGACACGAGGGCTTTTCTCTCCGATGTGGCCGACACCTCGCATGCAACCACGAAGCAGCTCATGGAAATCATGATGGCGCAGGATTTCCAGGATCTCACCGGCCAGGTGATCAAGAAAGTGATCGAGATCGTCGGTCGCATCGAGACGGAGCTGCTGCAGATCCTCATCGAGGCGATCCCCGAAGAGGCGCGGCCGAAGAAGGCGGTCGAAGTCTCGCTGATGAACGGGCCGGTGATCGACACGCGCAAGGAAGGGGTGATCACCTCGCAGGAAGAGGTGGACGATTTGTTGAAGAGCCTGGGCTTCTGAAACGGCCTCGGCAACCAGTAAGGGAGAACGGCCGTGAGCGACTTTGCCGGAATGCAGGATCTATTGCAGGATTTTCTCGTCGAGGCGGAGGATCTGCTCTCGGGGGTCGACAACAAGCTGGTCGAACTCGAACGCAATCCCGACAACCGGGCCCTATTGAACGAGATTTTCCGCGGTTTCCATACCATCAAGGGGGGGGCGGGTTTTTTGGGGGCACAGGAACTCGTCACCTTGTGCCATCTCACCGAAAACCTCTTCGACAAGCTGCGCAACGGCGAGCTGCATTTGAGCCCAGCGCTGATGGACGTCATTCTCGAAGCCACGGCGGCGGTGCGCGAGATGTTCGGTTATCTCGAGCGCAGCGTGCAGCCGCCACCGGCCGATCCGCAGCTGCTCGAACGTCTGCGCTTGGCCATTGCCGGCAAGCTCGAGCAAGGCGGCCGAACGCCGGTTTCGGGCGAGACCGAACGCGCCGCACGGCAGCCGGGCGCAGCCGAGCCGGATTGGGAGCGTTTGCACGCCGTGGTGACGGATGATGAAAACGGGCCCGTCGAGGCGAAGGACGATCCCGAGGGGCGCGAGCAAGGCAAGCAGGAAAGCGCCGCGGAGACGAATGCCGGGGAGGAAAAACCGGCCGCCGTGCCGGTGCCTACGGCGCGTCGCGCCGCGGTACCTTTGGGCCGCAAGGACACGGTGCAGCGCGAAACCGCCATCCGGGTCGATACCGCCCGGCTCGATCAGGTGCTCAATCTCGCCGGAGAGATCGGGCTCACCAAGAACCGCCTCACGGCCCTCAGGAGCGACATCCTCTCGGGAAAGACCGACCAGGATACGTTGCATGCGCTCGACGTGGCGGTCAATCAGCTCGATTTGCTCGTCTCCGACCTGCAAAACGCCGTCATGAAGACGCGCATGCAGCCGATCGGGCGCCTCTTCCAGAAATATCCGCGCATCGCGCGCGACCTCGCGCGGCAGTTGGGCAAGGAAGTCGAGCTCGTCATCCAGGGGGAAGAGACCGAGATCGACAAGACGATGATCGAGGATCTCTCCGATCCACTCATCCACCTCATCCGCAACGCGGTCGATCACGGCATCGAGATGCCCGATGATCGCATTGCGGTGGGCAAGCCGCCCCAGGGGACGGTGACGCTGGCCGCCAAGCAGGAAGGGGATCACATCGTCATCATCGTCGCCGACGACGGCCGTGGCATGGATCCCGAGAAGATCCGCGCCAAGGCGGTAGAGAAAGGGCTCATCACGCCGGAAGAAGCCAACGGCCTCGACGAGCGTCAAAGCCTGAACCTCATCTTTTTGCCCGGTTTTTCCCTGGCCGATCGAATTTCCGACGTCTCCGGTCGTGGTGTGGGCACCGACGTGGTGCGCACCAACATCACCAAGCTCAACGGCACCATCGACGTGCGCTCCGAAGTCGGGCGCGGTACCACGTTCATCATCAACCTGCCGCTCACCTTGGCGATCCTGCCGGTGCTGTTGGTGCGCCTGGGCGAGCAGCCTTTCGCCGTACCGCTTTCCATGGTGCGCGAGATCCTGCCGATCCACCTCGACGAAGTGCGCGAGGTCGGCGGACGGGCGACGCTCTTCGTGCGCGGGGAAGTGCTGCCGATCCTGCCCTTGGCCAATCTCCTAAACTGGACGCTGGACCATGCCCCGGCCTATGGCGTGCTCATGCAGATGGCCGAATTCTCCTTCATCCTCGGTATCGACACCTTCGCCGGACGTGAGGATGCGGTGATCAAGTCGCTGGAGGATTTCCGCCCCAAAGGCGTGGCGGGGGTGACCATCCTCTCGAACGGCCAGATCGTGCTGATCCTCGACATGAAGGAGCTCTTCGAGACCGGTACGGGCACCAAGGGGGTGAGCAAGGCGTCGCTCGAAGCGAAGAAAGCGGTTGCTCCTGCTTGAAGCAAAATGGAGCGCTGCAGATGAAGGCGGCGGGTGGGGACCCACCGCCTTCGTTTCAGGAAAGGAGCTCGAGGAGCCGTTGCTGCGCCGCCTCGAACTGGGCCAGGCCCTGCTGCTGCAGCGTCTCTCCGATCGCCTCGAGGTCGATGTCGATCCGAGCGCATCGCTCCCAGTGTGCCTGGGCGGCTTCGACGTCTTCCACGATCGTCGCGCCGCGCGCCTGGCCGTGATCGAGGAGCGCCATCAGCGTCGCCTCGGGCAAGGTATTGACCGTCTCCGGCCCCACCAGCGGTTCCACGTAGAGCAGATCCGGATAAGCAGGGTTCTTGGTGCTGGTACTCGCCCACAACGGCCGTTGCGCCCGGGCTCCGGCGCGGCGCAAGGATCCGAGAGCGTCCTCGCCGAAATGGCGCAGGAAATCCTGGTAGGCGAGCTTGGCGAAGGCCACCGCGGTCTTTCCCTGCCATTCGGGGTGTTCGGGCGCGCGTTCGGCCAGCAGCGCATCGACGGCCGTGTCGAGCCGTGAGAGGAAGAGGCTCGCCACGCCGAAAATGGGTGCGAGCGGCCGGCCGGCGGCTTGGCGCTGCTCGAGGCCCCGCCGATAGGCCTCGGCAACGCGCCGGTACTGCGTGCGCGAGAAGAGCAGCGTCACGTTCACGTTGATCCCCTCGGCGACGAGCGCCTCCAGGGCCTGGGCACCCGCAGCGGTGCCGGGAATCTTGACGAGCAGATTGGGGCGTTCGATCGCGGCATGCACTTGCCGGGCGGCAGCGATCGTGCCGGCGGCATCGTGCGCGAGCTCGGGGTCTACTTCCAGGCTCACGTAGCCGCGCTCGCCGCCCGATGCTTTCCATAGCGGAAGGAGCAGGTCGCAGGCGCGGCGTACGTCGGCGAAGGTGAGCCGTTCGAGCCGTGCCCCAGGGGTGAGGTCGGCGCGGCGCAAGGCTTCGACGTCTTCCCGATAGAGGGGGCTCTTGGCGATGGCGTTTTCGAAGATGGCCGGATTGGTCGTGATGCCGCTCACGCCCCTCTCCAGCAGACGGGCGAGCCGCCCGCCCTCGATGAGATCGCGCGAGAGGTTGTCGAGCCAGATCTGCTGACCGAGTTCGAGGAGCTGATGCAGCACGGTTCGGGTCATACGTCGTCTTCCTGGGCGTCGTCGCAGGGGCTTGGCAGAGGGGCCGCGAGGGCGGCGATCTTCGCTCTTAGCATACCATCTTCGTGCAGCGATTCGACGAAGGAAAGCGCCTCTTCCCAACCAAGCCGACGGGCGAGGGCGGCGAAGGTCGCGTCGAGCGCGTGCAGCACGAGCGGTGCGTTTCCTTCCGGGTGACGCACTGCCAGATCGCAGCAGGTGAGCAGCAGGCGCGACACGCCCAGGTGCTCGCGCCAGAGACGGTTGTGTAGGCCGTGGCCGTAGGTGGTGTCGCCGATGAGGGGGTAGCCGGCATGGCGCAGGTGGCGGCGGATCTGGTGCTGACGACCGTCGTCCGGATAACAGGCCACGAGCGCGTAGCGGCTGGTGGGGTGGCGGTCGTTGGGCCAAGGCAGTTCGATCGTGGCCAGGCGCCGTACCTCGGTGCGTGCCGCTTTCTCGGCATCGCGCGACCCCGGGACGGTGCGGGCGATGCGCGACAGCGGCCGATCGATCGTCAGAGTCTCGGGCGGATGTCCTCGCACCACGGCGAGGTAGCGCTTCGCCACACGCCGGGCGGCGAATTCGGCCGCCACGGCGGCGGCAGCGGACGCGTCGAGCGCGAAGAGCACCGGCCCGGAGGTCGGTTTGTCGAGCCGATGGACGGGGAAGACATGCCGGCCGAGGCGATCGCGCAGCCAACGCAGCAGGATGCGGGATTCGCGCGTATCGAGCTCGGTAGGATGGACGAGCCAGCCCGAGGGCTTGAAAACGGCGACGAGCCGCTCGTCCTGATACAGGAACCGCGGCCCGTCGCGCTCGGGTGGTGCCGTATTCAGAACGTCAGGCGGCGTAGTTGCGCTCCGCGAACTCCCAGTTCACCAGGTGTTCGAGGAAGGCGGTGACGAAGTCGGCGCGGCGGTTGCGGTAGTCGATGTAGTAGGCGTGCTCCCACACGTCGATGCACAGCAGCGGCGTGTCGCCCGTGGTGAGCGGGGTGCCGGCTGCGCCCATGTTGACCACGTCGACCGAGCCGTCGGCTTTCTTCACCAACCACGTCCAGCCGGAGCCGAAGTTGCCGACGGCGCTGGTGTGAAAGACTTTTTTGAACTCGTCGAAGCTGCCCCATTTGGCCTTGATGGCATCGAGCAGCGCCCCTTTGGGCTCGCCGCCGCCGTTGGGTTTCATGCAGTGCCAGAAGAAGGTGTGGTTCCAGGTTTGCGCGGCGTTGTTGTACAGGCCGCCGGCCGGGGCTTTCTTGACGATGGACTCGAGGTCCATGTTCTCGTATTCGGTACCCTTGATGAGGTTGTTGAGGTTGGTCACGTAGGCCTGATGGTGCTTGCCGTAGTGGTACTCCATCGTCTCTTCGGAGATGTAGGGGGCAAGCGCGTTCTTCGGATAAGGCAGTTCGGGCAGTTTGTGTTCCATGTTTCTCTCTCCTTTGCGTGAAGGGCCGGCTGTCGTGCCGGCGGGGGCTGAGGAAAACCCTTAGCATTTTAGTCGGACTTTTCCACCCCGACAACCTCGGCCGCAGCGCGGCCATCGTGGAATTCGAGGCGGATGGCTTGCCCCGAGGCGAGCTGCCCCGCGCTCGTGAGCACTTGGCCGGCGGCATCGCTCACCAGCGCATAGCCGCGCTCCAGCACCGCCTTGGGGTCGAGCGCGTGAAGGCGGTCTTCGAGCCGCTCCAGCCGGCGGCGGGGGGCTTCCAGCGCCTGCATCGCGGCACGAGGCAGGCGCTCGCCGAAGGCGTCGAGCCGGGCGCGGTGTCCGGCGAGCGTCGGTCGGGCGGCGGCAAGCCGCCGGTGCAGGGCATCGAGCCTCAGCCGTGACTCGGCGAGCGTGCGCCGCTGCCCTGCCGTGAGCCGTGCGTGCAGCCCTTCGAGCCGCCGATGGGCTTCCGCGAGGCGCGCCGCCGGGTGCGTGAGACGCAGCTGCAGGCGGTCGAGCCGCTGGCTTTCGGTGAGCAGACGCTCGCGCAGCGCCCGCTGCAGGCGCCGCGCCAGCAGATCGAGTTCGAGCGGCAGTTCGGTCCAGCCCTGGCTCACCAGCATCGCCGCGCCGGTGGGCGTGGGAGCGCGCAGGTCGGCCACCAGATCGGCGACGGTCACGTCGGCTTCGTGCCCGACGCCGCTCACGATCGGCACGGGGCTCGCGGCGATCGCGCGGGCGAGCGCTTCGTCGTTGTAGGCCATGAGATCTTCGGGGCTGCCGCCGCCGCGCACGAGCAGCGCCGCTTCGATGCCGAGCCGCGCCGCAGCCTCGCCAAGGAGTGCGAGCGCCGCCGCCATTTGCGCCGGCGCTTCCGCGCCCTGCACCAGCGTGGGCAAGAGCACGATCTCGATGAGGGGCGCGCGTTGGCGCAGCGTGCGCAGCACGTCGTGGATGGCGTCCCCCGCCGGTGAGGTGATGAGCGCAAGGCGCCGCGGTCGACGCGGCAGGGGGCGCTTCCTTTCGGTGGCGAAGAGCCCTTCGGCCTCGAGCTTGGCCTTGACGGCCAGGAAACGCTGCCACAGCAGGCCGGCACCGGCCGGCTTGAGACCGCGCACCACCAGCTGGTAATCGCCTCGGGGGGCATAGACGCTCAACTGGCCGGCCGCCTCCACGCTGTGCCCTTCGGCGAGTAGCCGCGCGAAGGCCGTCGCCTGTCGCCGCCACAGGACGCAACGCAGTGCCGCGACTTCGTCCTTGAGCGTGAAGTAGCAGTGCCCGGAGGCGGCGAGGGTGAGGCCGGAGATCTCACCGATGACGTTGACCTCGGCAAAACCCGTTTCCAGGCAGTCTTTGATGCGTTGTGTGAGCTGGCCGACGGTTTCGGTCGGTGGCGGGAAGGGGGTGGAATCGGGGCTCATGCGCGCGATTGTACTGCGTTTCATCCCCAACGAGACGCTTTCTGTCATGCAACGGTAGCATCGGAACAGAAGCGCTTGATTTCTCGGCATGTTTTTGTAAACTATTGATTTTTATGTGTAATTTTTTTGATGAAAAATGTGGCAAAGTGAGGTTCTTCCTACCGCGACAAGGGTTATGCCTGGTTTCGCACTTTCATACACAAAGTTATCCACAGACTTTGTGGAAGAGTGGAACAAGGTGTGCGGCCGGCGCGGCGCCCCATTCGAGGCGGGCTGAGATATAATGCCGGGAGCAAAGGCCGTCGTCTCGGCCTTCGTCGTGCAAATCTCCGAGAGGGCATGGTTCGTGTGGTCGATCATACAGGCATCGGGGTGGCCGATATGGCCGCTGTTGTTGGCTTCCATCCTTGCGGTGGCAATCGTGATCGAACGTGCCTGGACATTGCGACGCACGCGCATCAATCCACCAGGGCTGCTCGCCTCGGTGCTCGAGGAGTTGCGTCGTGGCGCATCGCCGCAAGAGCTTGCGTTGCGGCTGGAGGGGCATTCGCCGCTCGGGCGTGTGTTCGCGGCCGGGCTGCGCAATTACCGCTCTTCTCGTGAGGTGATGAAAGAGGCGATCGAGGACGCCGGTCGGGTGGTGGCGCACGGCTTGGAGCGCTATCTCACGGCTTTGGGGACCATTGCCGCGGTCTCGCCGCTCTTGGGTTTGTTGGGTACCATCATCGGCATGATCGAGATCTTCGCCTCACAGTCGGCCGCTGGTACCAATCCCCAGCAGCTGGCGCATGGCATCTCGGTGGCGCTCAACACCACCGGGCTCGGACTCATCATCGCCATTCCTGCGACCATTTTCTGGCGCCATTTCCGGGCCTACGTCGATTCCCTGGTCTTGGAGATGGAACAGGAAGCCGTGCGTTTGGTGGAAGTGGCCCACGGTGAGCGGGCCGGAGCCGAAGTATGAAGTTTCGCATGGCCGGCGGCTGGCGAGAGGAGCCATTCCTGAATCTGGTGCCGCTCATCGACGTGGTGCTGGTGATTCTCATCTTCCTGAGCGTGACGACCACATTCTCTCGGACGGCGCAGCTGCAGATCGATCTCCCCGAAGCCGATGAGGCGCTACCGGTCGATAGCACGCCCAAGGAATGGGTGGTGGCCATCACTGCCGACGGGGCCGTGTTCATCGGTGAGCGGGCCGTGGGGCTCGGGAGCGTGGCGGACATCGAGGCGGGACTGTCGGCGATGATCCCGGCCGGCTCGCAGCCGACCATCGTGATCGAAGCGGACGCGAAGACGCCGCACCAGCGCGTGATCGACGTGATGCGCGCGGCCCAGCGCGCCGGCTTCGACAAGCTCACTTTCTCCGTCGAGCGCGTCGAATCGCGATGAGATCGGCGCCAGCGTGGTGGTTGCATCGCGGTGCCGTGGCGCTGTCGCTCCTTCCTTTCTCCTGGCTCTTCGGCCTTGCGGTGCGGCTGCGCAGGTTCGCCTATCGCCGCGGCTGGCTGCGTCGCTGCCGAGCGCCGGCTTTCGTGCTGGTGGTGGGCAACGTCAACGTAGGCGGCAGCGGCAAGACGCCGGTGGTCGCGGCGCTCGCGCGCGCGCTCGAGGCGCGGGGCTTCCGTTGCGGCATCGTCAGCCGCGGCTATGGCGGCGATCTCGAGGGGACTGCGGTAGTGCCAGCCACGGGCGACCCGGCCCGCTACGGCGACGAGCCGGTGCTGCTCGCCCGCGAGACGGGGGTGCCGGTGGTGGTGGGGCGAGCGCGCTGTGCCGCCGTGGCCGAGCTGCTGCGACGTCATCCCGACGTACGCTTGGTGATTGCCGACGATGGCCTGCAGCATCTGCGGCTCGAGCGCGACTTCGAGCTGGTCGTCCTCGATCGGGACGCCTTGGGCAACGGCTGGCTGCTGCCGGCCGGCCCCTTGCGCGAACCGCTCTCGCGCCTGCGTACGATCGATGCGGTGGTGGCGCACGAACCGCAACAGGTGCGCGCTCTGGTGCCGGACGAGGTGCCGCTTCATGGGCTGCAGCTCGAACCCGATGCGCTCGTTTCGCTCACCGACTCTTCGCGCAGGCTGCCGCTTGCGGCGCTTTCCGGACGGCGGGTGCATGCGGTGGCGGGCATCGGTCGACCGGAGCGCTTCTTCGCCACGCTGCGCGCCCTGGGCGCCGAGGTGGTGCCGCACGCCTTTCCCGATCACCACCCGTACCGGGCGGAGGATCTGGACTTCGGCGCTTCCGGCGAGTGGCGGATTTTCACCAGCAAGGATGCGGTAAAATGCCAGCCATACGCGCGGCCGCACGATTGGGTGCTCATGGTGCGCGCCCGGCTCGACGAGGCGCTCGTCGAGCGCATTCTGGAGCGAATGAATGGATACTCGTCTGCTGGACGTGCTGGTGTGCCCACTGTGCAAGGGTCCGCTCAAATACGATCGTGAACGGCAGGAGCTCGTCTGCCGTGCCGACCGCCTGGCCTATCCGATCCGAGACGGCATCCCGGTGATGCTCGCCGACGAGGCGCGTCCGATGACGTCCGAGGAAGTTGAGGCATTGCGGTGAGTGGGTTTCGCGTGGTGATCCCGGCGCGGCTCGCGTCCACGCGCCTGCCGAACAAACCGCTCGTCGATCTCGCCGGCAAGCCGATGGTGGTGCGCGTATGGGAGCGGGCGATGGCCTCCGGTGCGGACGAGGTATGGGTGGCGACCGACTCGCCGCAGGTCGTGGCCGCCGTGGAACAGGCGGGTGGCCGGGCGATCCTCACGCGCGGCGATCACGCTTCGGGCACCGACCGGCTCGCCGAGGTGGTCGAGCGCCTGGGGTGGGAGGACGAGGCGATCGTGGTCAACGTGCAGGGCGACGAGCCGCTCATCGACCCCTGTGCCATTGCGCGCGTGGCCGGGGCGCTCGTGCGCACTCCGGCGGCGGCGATCGCCACGCTCGCGCACCCCATCGACTCGGCGGAGGAATTCTTCGACCCAAACGCGGTGAAGGTGGTGTGCGATGCCACGGGGCGGGCGCTCTATTTCTCTCGCGCGCCCTTGCCCTGGGCGCGGGACGCTTTCGCCGCCGGGCGTGCGGCGCGTTTGCCCGAGGGTTTGCCGGCCTTGCGCCACGTCGGGCTCTACGCCTACCGCGCGGCGTTTTTGCGCGCCTTTGCGCGACTCGAACCCTGCGCGCTGGAGGCGTTCGAGGCGCTGGAGCAGCTGCGCGCCCTGTATCACGGCTACGCCATCCAGGTGGAAGTGATCGCTTCGGCCCCGGCGCCCGGAGTCGATACGCCGCAGGACCTGGAGCGGGTACGTCGCATGCTCGCCGGGGCCGCATGAAGACCGGCTACTTCCGTTTTCGTCGTCAATCATAAAGGAGAGGGGATCGTGCGCTTGATTCTTCTGGGACCGCCCGGTGCGGGCAAAGGGACGCAGGCTACCATCATCAAGGAGAAGTTCGGTATTCCGCAGATCTCCACCGGCGACATGCTGCGCGCCGCGGTGAAGGCGGGAACGCCGCTGGGGCTCGCGGCGAAGAAGGTGATGGACGAAGGCGGACTGGTTTCCGACGACATCATCATCGGCCTGGTGCGCGAGCGTCTGCAGCAGCCCGACTGCCAGGCTGGCTACCTGTTCGACGGCTTCCCGCGCACGATCGCGCAGGCCGAGGCGCTCAAGGAAGGCGGCATCCCGCTCGATTACGTGCTCGTGATCGAGGTGCCCGACGAGGAGATCATCGATCGCATGAGCGGGCGCCTGGTGCATCCGGCTTCCGGTCGCACCTACCACGTGCGCTACAACCCGCCCAAGGTGCCGGGTAAGGACGATGTTACCGGTGAGCCCCTCGTGCAGCGCGACGACGACCGCGAGGAGGTGGTGCGCAAGCGCCTGGCGGTCTATCACGAGCAGACGAAACCGCTCATCGCCTATTACGAGGCGTGGGCAGCGAGCGGCGATCCCGCCGCGCCCAAGGTGCGCAAGGTCTCGGGTCTGGGGCCGGTGGAAGAAGTGACGCGGCGCATCCTGGAGGCGCTCTCCAGCTGACGGAGGCGCGGGGAGCGATCAGTCACGCATGGCGCAACGGCATCCTTCCGCGTGGCATCTCGACCAGATGCCTTGCCTGCTGCCCGGACAGTAGCGCGAGCTCGACGTCGTCGAAGCCCTCGTGCACGACTTGCCGCAAGACTGGCACGTCTTCCACGGCATCCCTTGGCAAAACGAGGTCAACGGCTCCTTGCGGCTCGGCGAATGGGATGTCGTGGTCGTCTCCCCCGCAGGTCATCTGGCGATCCTGGAGATCAAGGCGGGAGAGATCGACTGGACCCCCAAAGGCCTGGTGAAATGCTATGCCGGCACCGGACGAAAAAATATCTCCTCGCAATGCCGCCTGCAGCATCAGGCGATGATCCAGAAGCTGCGCAAGGCGGGAATCGACGCGTACGTGGCGCACGCCTTGGTGCTTCCCGATGCGAGCGTGCCGGCAAACGCCGAGACGGCGCATTACCCGCGCAGCCGCATCGTCGATGCCGCTGCCGTGCCGTATCTGGGAACGCTCCTCGGCGAGTGGTTGCGCAGCACGCCGATCGACCCGCAGCGGGTCGCCAAAGTGAGCGCCTTTCTGCGAGACGAATTGCGCCTCGCGATCGATCCCCGCGCGTTCGCCGGTGCGCTGCGCAGCACGACCATCGCCTTGCAGGCAGGGCTGGCGAGCACGCTCACCCGGCTCGAACTTCCGGCGGCGAGCGCCCTGTGCATCCAGGCCGTCGCCGGCTCGGGCAAGACCCTGCTCGCCCGCCAGTGGCTCGAACAGGCCAGACGCCGCGGCACGCGCTGGGGCTACATGTGCTTCAACCGCATGCTCGCCGATGCGCTGCGCGCCTCGATCCCGGAAGCGGAGGCAGACATCGCCACCTTCCACGAAAGAGCCATCTCCGCCTTGCGTCGCCAGCGCAAAACCACCGAGCATCTCGACTTCACCGATTCCCGTACCTTCGACGCTGCGGTCGCAGCGCTCGCGCAGGATCGGGATTGGGCGCAGGGACTCGACGGACTCATTCTCGACGAA
>JAQUGB010000020.1 GCA_028684345.1 Tepidiphilus sp.
AAATCGCGCGCGAACACGACACGGTACTGTTGAGCGGCATCCCGCGGATGGGGCCGGCGCAGGCTTCGCAGGCGCGGCGTTTCACCTGGCTCATCGACGTGCTCTACGATCATCGGGTGAAACTGATCGCCACCGCCGAGGCCGAACCGCAGGAGCTCTACCGTGAGGGGCTGAATGCGCACGAATTCGTGCGTACTGCCAGCCGCCTGATCGAGATGCGCACGCGCGATTATCTGGCCGAAGCGCACCGGCCCGACTGAACGCGGAGGGCAGCCATGGCAGGGGAGGAGCTCGAGGCGCGGATCGAAGTGGCGCTCGGCCCGGGCGGACGGCTCGCCGCGGCGATTCCCGGTTTCGTCCATCGGCCGCAGCAGCACGAGATGGCGCTCGCCGTGGCCCGCGCCATCGAGGAGAAAGCAGTGCTGCTGGCCGAGGCCGGCACTGGCACCGGCAAGACCTTCGCCTATCTGCTGCCGGCCTTGCTCTCCGGGCGCAAGGTGATCGTGTCGACCGGCACGAAGACCTTGCAGGATCAGCTGTTTCACCGCGACCTGCCGCGGCTGAAGGATGCGCTGAAGATTCCGGTGCGCACGGCGCTCCTCAAGGGGCGGCAGAATTACGTCTGCCTTTACCATCTGGAACGCAATCTCGCTCACGGACGTTTCACCACGGCCGAAGATGCGGCGCTGTTGCGTCGCATCGCGCGTTTTGCCCAGCACACGACGTCCGGCGACAAGGCGGAATGTGCCGATGTGCCCGAAGCATCCTTCGTCTGGACCTTCGCCACTTCGTCGCGCGACAACTGCCTCGGTCAGGACTGTCCCCATTGGCAGGAGTGCTTCCTCATGAAGGCGCGGCGGGCGGCGCAGGAGGCCGAGTGTGTGGTGGTGAATCACCACCTCTTTTTCTCCGATCTGGTGCTGCGCGACGAGGGGGTGGGCGGCCTCTTGCCCGAGGCGGACCTGGTGGTGTTCGACGAGGCGCATCAGCTGCCCGAGCTCGCGGCGGTTTTCTTCGGTGAGAGCCTGGCGTCGACCCAGTGCTTCGAGCTCGTGCGCGATGCCCGGGTGGAGGCGTTGGTGTCTGCGCCGGATTTCCGGCCCTTGCGCGAGGCGATCGACGCCTTCGACAAGGCAGTGAAGGACCTGCGCTTGAGCCTGCCGGCCGAGACCGTGCGCTGGCCGCGGCAGCAGGCGCTGGAGCAGGCCGCCGGGTTCGAATCGGCCCTGCAGACCTTGACGGCGAGTGCGGCGGCCTTGCGTGAGGCGCTGGCGAGCCAGCAGGAACGCAGCGAGGACTTGCAACGGCTCGCGGCCAGGGCCGAGGCCTTGGAGCGCCTGCTCGCCCAGTGGGGCGAAGGGGAGGAGCGCTTCGTGCATTGGGTGGAGGCGGTCGGCACGCGGCTGGCCCTGCACCGTACGCCGATCGAAGCGGGGCCGGCGTTTTCCCGGCTCATCGGCGGCGGGGAGCGGGCCTGGGTGATGACTTCGGCGACGCTGGCGGTGGCCGGTTCGTTCGCACATTTTCGCCGCGACCTGGGGCTGTTCGAAGAGGAATTTCCGGTTCGGGAGGGTATTTGGTCCAGCCCCTTCGACTATCGCCAGCGGGCGCTGTTGCTGGTGCCACGAGAGATACCCGAGCCCGGTTCGCCGCAGCATCTTCCAATGGTGGAATCCTTGTCCGAACGCTTGATCCGCGCCGCCGAAGGGCGGGCGTTCGTGCTCTGTACTTCGCTCAAGGCGATGCAGCGTCTGGGGGAAGGATTGCGGTCGCGCCTCGGCGATGACTATACGGTGCTGATGCAGGGGGAGGGCGCGCGCCATGCGCTGCTCGAGCGCTTCCGCGCCACGCCGCGGGCCGTGCTCGTCGGCAGCCAGAGTTTCTGGGAAGGAGTGGACGTCGCCGGCGAGGCGCTGTCGCTCGTCATCATCGACAAGTTGCCGTTTGCTCCCCCCGACGACCCGGTTCTTGCGGCACGCATCGAACGACTGAGAAAGGCGGGGCAGTCTCCGTTTGCCCTGCTGCAGTTACCGCGAGCCACAATCCAGCTCAAGCAAGGTGCGGGTCGGCTCATTCGCAGCGAAAGCGATCGGGGCGTGTTGTGTATCTGTGATCCGCGCATGGTCACCCGAGGCTATGGCAAGATTCTGTGGTCCAGTCTGCCGCCGATGCGCCGTACGCGTGAAGTGCGCCGCGCAGAGGATTTTTTGGGTACCATCGCGAAAATGACGGCGCGGGCGGATGCCGCGTCGAACCAGGGTGCGGACGCACCCACTGAAGACATCGGATCCAGAGGGGAGACGTAGTGACGCAGGCTTTGATGTCGTTCGAGGAAGGGTTGGCGCGGCTGCTCTCGGCAGTCGAACCGGTGCGCGACGTGGAGCTCATCGATACGTTCGAGGCGCGCGGCCGCGTGCTTGCCGATGCGCTGTACGCTCCGATCGCCATACCGCGGCAGGATACCGCGGCAATGGATGGATACGCCGTACGCTGCGCCGAGCTCAAACAGGTCGGCGTCCGTTTGCCGGTAAGCCAGCGTATTCCTGCGGGAACGATCGGTTTGCCGCTCGCCGAAGGCACGGTGGCGCGCATCTTCACGGGGGCGCCGTTGCCCGAAGGGGCCGACGCGGTCGTGATGCAGGAGCGCGTCGAAGTGCAGGGCGATCGAGTCGTCTTTCGCCACGTACCCCATCCGGGCGAGTCGGTACGGCGCGCGGGCAGTGAGATCGCCCTCGGCGCCGAGATCCTCTCCGCCGGCGCCGTGCTCACCCCCCAGGCCCTGGCCTTGGCCGCGAGCGTGGGTTTTGGCACCTTGCCGGTGCGTCGTCGGGTACGCGTGGCGATTTTTTCGACCGGTGACGAGCTCGTGATGCCCGGCGCTCCCTTGGGGCCGGGGCAGATCTACAACGCCAACCGCTATCAGTTGCGCGCGCTGCTCGAAGGCATGGGGTGTCTGGTCGATGACCACGGCGTGGTGCCCGATCGCTTGGAGGCGACGCGGCTGGCCTTGCAGCGCGCGTCCGATGCCGCCGACGTGGTGATCACGAGCGGGGGAGTGTCGGTGGGCGAGGAAGATCATGTCGTGGCGGCGGTGCGTGCGCAAGGACGGCTCGATCTGTGGAAACTAGCGATCAAGCCGGGCAAGCCGCTTGCCTATGGACGTGTCGGGGCGGCGCATTTCGTTGGTCTTCCGGGTAACCCGGTCTCGGCGTTCGTGACTTTCGTCCTGTTCGTGCGCCCCTTCCTGCGTCGTTTGCAAGGAGCGAAGGAGGCTGCGTCGCGCACCTTGCGCGTGCCGGCGGGGTTCGCGCGTACCCGACCCGATCCCCGGCGTGAATTCTTACGAGTGCGGCTCGATGCGCGCGGCTGGGCCGTGCCTTACCCAGACCAGGGATCGTCGGCCCTGGCTTCGCTCGTGTGGGCCGACGGCCTGGTGGATCTTCCTCCGGGCACTCCGGTGCGGACGGGGGATCTCGTGCGGTATTGGCCCTTGGCGGAGCTGTTGAATTAGGAGTGGCATGGGGCTTTCCCGTCATGGGGCTTGGTTTCGTCGACGCGCCGTGTGCCCCCGTCGACTGGCCGTGAACCCACGGGGGGAGTGCGACACGGCTTGCAGGAAAAGGAGGACGCATGGTGGTGAATGTGCTCTATTTCGCGGCGCTGCGCGATGTGCTCTCGAGCGAAGGGGAGCGTATCCCCTTGCCGGAGACGGTGCATACGGTGGGCGCTCTGCGGACGTATCTGGGCAGCCGGGGGGCGCAATGGGCGCCTTTGCTCGAGTGGCAGAATCTTCGCTGTGCGCGCAATCGTAGCCTGTGCGGTTGGGACGAGCCGGTCTGCGATGGGGACGAGATCGCCTTTTTTCCCCCCGTCACCGGAGGTTGAGCGCATGGACGTGGTGCGGGTACAGTCCGAGGATTTCGACGTCGGGGCCGAGAGCGAACGGCTGCACCGGGCGGCCGACGAGGTGGGTGGGGTCGTCACCTTCATCGGGACGGTACGGGGCGGGGCCGTGCGGGCGATGACGCTCGAGCACTATCCAGGTATGACCGAGAGGTCGCTCGAGACTTTGGTCGAGGAGGCGCGCCGGCGGTGGTCTTTGGCGGCGGTCACGGTGATTCATCGCTTTGGGCGATTGTTGCCGGGCGAGCGCATCGTGTTCGTGGGGGTGGCGAGCCGCCACCGCGCCGAAGCGTTTGCGGCCAGCGAATTCCTGATCGATCGCCTCAAGACCGAAGCGCCGTTTTGGAAGAAAGAAGAGACGGAAGAAGGAGCCCGTTGGGTCGAGGCAAAGGAGGGAGACGAGGATAGGGCGCGCCGTTGGTGATCACAGCGCACCCTGCTCAATTCGCGTCGTTTTACTTCTTGCCGCCTGGCTGCTGTTGCGCCCCGGAGATCATGCTCTGCCAGGCTTCGGTGGTCATCTTCGACATCTGCTCGAGCACGGCGCGGGACTGGTCGATCGCGCTCTGCACGGCTTTCATCGGGTCTTCACCGCCCATCTTTGGCAGATTGGTGCCGAGCGATTGCATGGCCTGAGTCCATTCCTGGGAACCCGTGGTGATCGCTTCGGAGACGAGACGGTTGAGCTCGGCTTGGGCCTTGACAGTGAGCTGGGCGATCTCGTTGATGCAGCCCATGATTTTCTCGGCCGATTTCTGCGCAAACTCCTGGCGCAGTTTCAATTGCTCCTCGGGCGCCTGGGCAGCGAGCAGCGCTTGGGTGCTGCGCGCGCCTTCTTCGAAGAGGGCTTTGGCCGTTTCGATCTGCAGCGCGAGCAGGCGCTGGGTGTTGTCGATGGCCATTTGGGTGAACTTCATCGCGTTTTCCAGCTGTTTTTGCTGCAATTGCGCGAAATTGGTCGGATTTTTCATGCTCGGCTCCCACAGTAGGACGTAACGACGTCGAAAGAAAGGTTTTCTTTTTACTATAGCATTGTTTAGCGGCAGGATGCAAGAAAAAAATGATGCGTCGCACAATGCCGTCGTCCGAGTCTAATGGCATTTTTTGCCTCGTTGGCCTTGAATTTCCCCTTGCGGGCATCTATATACAAGGCAGCGATTACTTTCCTTCGACGGAGTTTTTCCATGAGATTCGACAAACTCACCACCAAGTTCCAGCAGGCGCTGCAAGAAGCGCAGAGCATCGCGGTGGGGCACGACAACCAGTTCATCGAGCCGCAGCATCTGCTGCTGGCGCTGCTCGAGCAGGAGGATGGCTCCACCGTGAGCCTGCTGCAGCGCGCCGGCGTCAATGTTGCCGGGCTCAAGTCGGCGCTGCAAAAAGCCATCGAAGCGTTGCCGCAAGTGCAGGGCACGGGTGGCGAGGTGCAGATCGGGCGCGATCTGGCCAATCTTTTGAACCTCACCGACCGTGAGGCGCAAAAACGCGGTGATCCTTACATCGCCACCGAGATGTTCCTGCTCGCGCTCACCGAGGACAAGGGCGAGACGGGTCGCATCGCGCGGGAGCACGGTTTGACGCGCAAGGCGCTGGAGGCGGCCATCGAGCAGATGCGCGGTGGGCAGAAGGTGGAGACGCCCGAGGCCGAGGCGCAGCGCGGCGTGCTGGAGAAATACACCATCGACCTCACCGAGCGGGCGCGTCGCGGCAAGCTCGATCCGGTGATCGGGCGCGACGACGAGATCCGGCGCACCATCCAGATCCTGCAGCGGCGCACCAAGAACAACCCCGTGCTGATCGGTGAGCCTGGCGTGGGCAAGACGGCCATCGTCGAGGGGTTGGCGCAGCGCATCGTCAATGGCGAGGTTCCCGAGAGCCTGCGCGACAAGCGCATCCTGGCGCTCGACATGGCGGCCTTGATCGCCGGGGCCAAGTACCGCGGCGAGTTCGAGGAGCGCCTGAAGGCCATCCTCACCGAGATCACCAAGGAAGAGGGGCGCATCATCCTCTTCATCGACGAGATCCACACCGTGGTGGGTGCGGGCAAGGCCGAAGGGGCGCTCGATGCCGGCAACATGCTCAAGCCCGCCCTGGCGCGCGGCGAGCTGCACTGCATCGGCGCGACCACGCTCGACGAGTACCGCAAGTACATCGAGAAGGACGCCGCGCTCGAGCGCCGCTTCCAGAAAGTGATGGTGGAAGAACCTACGGTGGAGCAGACCATCGCCATCTTGCGCGGTCTGCAGGAGAAGTACGAGATCCACCACGGGGTGGAGATCACCGACCCGGCCATCGTCGCCGCGGCCGAGCTCTCGCACCGCTACATCACCGACCGATTCCTGCCGGACAAGGCGATCGACCTCATCGACGAGGCGGCCGCGCGCATCAAGATGGAGATCGATTCCAAGCCCGAGGCGCTCGACAAGCTCGAGCGGCGCATCATCCAGCTCAAGATCGAGCGCGAGGCAGTGAAGAAGGAGAAGGACGAGGTCTCGCAGCGGCGACTGAAGCTCATCGAGGAAGAGCTCGAGCGGTTGCAGCGTGAATACAGCGAGCTCGAAGAGGTGTGGAAAGCCGAGAAGGCGCGCATCCAGGGCACCAAACACCTCAAGGAGGAGATCGACCGCCTGCGCGCGCAGATGCTGGAGTATCAGCGCAAGGGGCTGCTCGACAAGGTGGCCGAGATCCAATATGGGCGGTTGCCCCAGCTCGAGGCCGAGCTGAAGAAGGCCGAGGAGGCGGAGAAATCCGGCGCGCCCTTCAAGCTCTTGCGCACCCAGGTCGGCGCCGAGGAGATCGCCGAGGTGGTCTCGCGCATGACGGGCATTCCCGTGAGCAAGATGATGCAGAGCGAGCGCGAAAAGCTCCTCAAGATGGAAGAGCATCTGCATCGGCGGGTGGTGGGACAGGACGAAGCGGTACGGCTCGTCTCCGATGCCATCCGGCGCTCGCGCGCGGGGTTGGGCGACGAGAACCGTCCCATCGGCTCCTTCCTCTTCCTCGGGCCCACGGGGGTCGGGAAGACGGAGCTGTGCAAGGCGCTCGCCGACTTCCTCTTCGATTCCGAGGATCACATGATCCGCGTCGACATGAGCGAGTACATGGAGAAACACTCCGTGGCGCGGCTCATCGGTGCGCCTCCGGGCTACGTCGGCTACGAGGAAGGGGGCTATCTCACCGAGCAGGTGCGGCGCAAGCCCTATAGCGTGATCCTCTTCGACGAGGTCGAGAAAGCGCACCCGGACGTGTTCAACGTGCTGCTGCAGGTGCTCGACGACGGTCGGCTCACCGACGGGCAAGGGCGCACGGTGGATTTCCGCAACACCGTGATCGTGATGACTTCCAACCTCGGCAGCCAGCGCATCATGCAGATGTCCGGGGACGACTATCAGGTCATCAAGCTCGCCGTGCTCGCCGAGGTGCGTGGGTTCTTCCGGCCCGAGTTCCTCAACCGCATCGACGAGGTGGTGGTGTTCCATCCGCTCGCCGAGGAGCACATCGCCGGAGTGGCGCGCATCCAGCTGCGCCGGCTCGAGGCGCGGCTCGCGCGCATGGACATGGCCCTCGAGGTGACGGAGGAGGCCCTGCGCGAACTCGCCAAGGCGGGCTACGACCCGGTCTATGGCGCGCGGCCCTTGAAGCGGGCGATCCAGGATCTCATCGAGAATCCGCTCGCCAAGGCGATCCTGGAGGGCCGGTTCGGGCCGAAAGATACGATCCGCGTCACGGTGGAGAACGGGATTTTCCGCTTCGACAAGGCCTGATCGGCGCCGAAAAGCGCCGAGGGCGGGGCAGTGACGAGGGGCACCTCGCCGTGCGCCGGCTGGCTCCGTCCGCGCGCATCCCTTCTGGTGCTCGATCGATGCAGGCACGCTGAGCGCTTCTTCTTCTTCGAGGGTCCGGGAGCCGGCAAAGCAGCCGGCTCTTTTTTTCAGGGAAGGGAAATACGGCGCCAAGGGGGCGTTTTTCCGCCTTTGGTCTCGTCGCCCGGACTGCGATCATGGAGGTATCGGGTAGGAGGAGGGCCACGACGTGGCCGAAGAGAGCGATCTCGAAAAGACCGAACAGCCATCACCTCGGCGGTTGGAAAAGGCGCGTGAAGAGGGGCAGGTCCCGCATTCGCGTGAACTCGGGACCTTTCTCGTGCTCTTCGTCGGCGTGATCACCTTGATGATCGCAGGGGAATGGATGGGTCGGCGTTGGCTGGGGGTGCTGACTCGAGGGTTCGCCTTCGAGCGCGATACGGCTTTCGATTTGACGCGGATGCTGGGGATATTGCAGCGGCTGTACGTCGAATCGCTGATCTCGTTCGCGCCGCTCTTGCTCTTCTTGATGCTCGCTGCGGTGGCAGGTCCCCTGATGCTGGGTGGGCTGGTGTTCGCTCCCAAGACCTTGGGTTTCCGTCTCGGGCGGCTCAATCCGATGAATGGCTTGCGCCGTATGTTTTTTTCGCTGCATGGGGCGATGGAGGTCGTCAAGTCGCTACTCAAGGTCTCGGTGGTGGCGGCGATGGTATGGATTACCTTTCGGCGTGAGCGCGACGTCGTGCTCTCTTTGAGCGTTCTGCCGGTGAGCGATGCGGCAGGAAGTTTTTTGCGCGAGATGCTATTCGGGGCTTTGCTGATCGTGTCCGGACTCGCGCTGATCGCTGCGGTCGACGTGCCTTTCCAATTGTGGCAGTACTACAAGAAACTACGCATGACCAAAGAAGAGGTCAAGCGGGAATACAAGGAACAAGAAGGGGACCCGCACCTCAAGGCGCGTATCCGTTCGGTGCAGCGCGAGATGGCGCGTAAACGGATGATGGCCGAGGTGCCCAAGGCCGACGTGGTGGTTACCAACCCGACGCACTTCGCCGTGGCTCTGAAGTATGATCAAAAATCGATGGCCGCTCCCATGGTGGTGGCCAAGGGCAGGGGGGTCATCGCGCAGAGGATCCGCGAACTCGCCGACGAAGCCCAGGTGCCCCGCGTGGAGGCTCCGCCCTTGGCGCGTGCGCTCTATGCGCACGTCGAGATCGGCGAGACGATACCGCCGACCCTCTTCGCGGCAGTAGCCGAGATTCTGGCCTATGTGTTTCAATTGGATCGCTGGATGGCCCAGGGTGGACCCAAGCCCCAGCCGCCACAAGAAGTGCCGGTGCCACCAGAACTCGATCCGGGTGAAGTGGCCACGGCAGAGGCTGGGGACGGGGAGCCGTGAGCGCGATGTGCGCCGTAAGGGAGTGAGACGATGGCAGGAGAGCGGACCTTGATCGATTGGCGAACGTGGTTCGTGCCTTCGAAAATGCGCTTGCTGGCGGCGCCGGTGTTCATCTTCATCGTGCTGTCGATGATGGTGCTGCCGCTGCCGCCCTTTGCGCTGGATCTCTTCTTCACGTTCAACATCGCCATGTCGGTCGTGGTGCTGTTGGTGGCGATGTATACCGTGCGCCCGCTGGATTTTTCGGTATTTCCCACCGTGTTGCTGGTCACTACGCTGCTGCGCCTTGCGCTGAACGTGGCGTCCACTCGCGTGGTGCTGCTACACGGACACACGGGGCCGGATGCGGCCGGGCGGGTGATCGAATCCTTTGGTCAGTTCCTCGTCGGTGGCAACATGGCCATCGGCATCGTAGTGTTCGTGATTCTGGTGATCATCAACTTCGTGGTGATCACCAAGGGTGCCGGGCGCATCGCCGAGGTGAGTGCGCGCTTCACCCTCGATGCCATGCCCGGCAAGCAGATGGCGATCGACGCGGATTTGAATGCCGGTCTCATCGATGAAGCGGAGGCGCGGCGCCGGCGCAAGGAAATTTCGCAGGAGGCCGATTTCTACGGCGCGATGGATGGTGCGTCGAAGTTCGTGCGCGGCGACGCGGTGGCTGGAATCCTGATCCTGCTGATCAATATCCTGGGCGGGCTCATCGTCGGGGTGGTCGGTCACGGCATGGATCTGTCGCGCGCGGCCGATGCCTACGTGATCCTGACGATCGGCGATGGGCTGGTGGCGCAGATTCCGGCGCTGATGGTGTCGATCGCCGCCGGTATGGTGGTGTCGCGGGTGGGCGAGGAGTCGATGGATCTGGGAGGGTTGTTGATCCAGCAGGTCTTCACCAACCCGCAGGTGTTGGCTCTGGCGGCCAGTATCCTTTTGGTGATGGGCATGATTCCCGGGATGCCGAACTTCGTTTTCCTGCTCATCGGAGGCACCCTGGGGTGGATGGCATGGAAACGTTGGGCGAACGAACGTCGGCTGGCGGAGGAGCCGGAAACCGTTGCGCCTGCCGCCGTTGCGCCGCAGGAAGAGGTGATCGAGGCGAGCTGGGACGACGTGCAGCCGGTCGACGTCCTGGGACTGGAAATCGGCTACCGTCTCATCCCGCTCGTCGATCAGTCGCAAGGCGGGGAGCTGCTCAAGCGCATCCGGGGGCTGCGCAAGCGGTTTGCCCAGGAGGTGGGCTTTCTGCCCGCACCCGTCCATATCCGCGACAATCTCGAACTCAGGCCCAACGCCTACCGTATCCTGCTCAAAGGGGTGGAGATCGGCAGCGGCGAAGTCTATCCCGGGCAATATCTGGCGATCGATCCGGGGCAAGTGCTCGGCCCGATAGAGGGGCGACCCGGTAAGGATCCCGCCTTTGGCCTGCCGGCGAAGTGGATCGACGCCGGGCTGCGCGAGCGGGCGCACGCGTTGGGCTATACGGTGGTCGATACCGCCACGGTCATTGCCACGCACCTCAACCAGGTACTCGTCGAGCATGCCGGTGAACTGCTGGGTCGCGAGGAGACGCAGGCACTGCTCGATCGCATCAAGAAAGAATCTCCCAAACTCGTCGAGGACCTGGTGCCCACCGTGGTGCCGGTGACGACGGTGCAGAAGGTGCTGCAATATCTGCTCGAGGAAGGGGTGGCGATCCGTGACATGCGCACCATCCTCGAAACTTTGGCCGAATGGGCGCCGAAGACGCAGGATCCGGTGGAGCTCACCAGCCGGGTGCGTGAAGCCTTGGGACGTGCCATCGTGCAGTCGCTCGCACCCGGCAGCGGCAAGGTTCCCGTCTTGATGCTGGATCCGGCGCTCGAGCGTATCCTGATGCAGGCCGTGGGTGCGGGCGGAGGTAAGCCGGGGGCGATCGAACCGGGTTTGGCCGACACTTTGCTACGCCAGAGCGGGTTGGCCGTGCAACGTCTGGAGCAGCAGGGGCTGGCGCCCATTTTGCTCGTGCCGCCGCAGCTGCGCTGGTTGCTCGCCCGTTTCTTGCGCCGTGCCGTGCCGACGCTGCGCGTGATCTCCACCAGCGAGATGCCCGAGGAGCGCTCGATCGAGATCGTGGAGATGATCGGTTCGCCCGCGTCGTGATGCACCCGTCGTCGGCCGGAGAAAAGCGGGGTTTACCCCGCTTTTTTCATGCGACGAGCCCAGAGGGCAGCCGCCGATAATGGGATCGAGGGGCCGACCGGACGGCCCGTGCATGGGGGAGCAGCCAGATGGACGTCAAACGCTATTTCGCACCGACAGCCCGTGAGGCGCTGCGGCAGCTCAAACAGGAACTGGGCGCGGATGCGATCGTTCTGGCGAACCGCTCCGTCGAGGGTGGCGTCGAGATTCTGGCGCTGCCGGCCGACGCGGTGGGGGCGTTGCCCGGTGGGTCGAGCGCCGCCGCGACGGCGCCTCGGCAGGCTGAGTCGGCAGGCGGGCGCAAGCGGGCCGCGGCCGCGGCCTATGCCCAAGCGTCTGCCCCCGAGGAAGAGCCGGTGGTGACGCTCTCCTCTCGCGGACCGCAGCGGCGCAGTGCCCCCGAGATCAAGCCATTCGCTCCGCCGCGCATGGAGACACCGGAATACGTCGTGCGTAAGGAAGAGGAGGAGGCCGAGCGCATTCGCCGAGCGATGGAGGCGGCGCGCAAGGAGCCGCCAGTACCGGAACCGTTGCGCGAGCCGGGTTGGTTCGGTGCGGCGCCCGTCGAGCCCCCGTCTTCGCCGGCGCTGGAGGGCCGCATCGAGGCCCTGCAGGAACAAAACGCCCTGCTCGCACGGCAACTGGGCAAGATCCAGGAGATGATCGAGCGGCAACTCGCCGGATTCGCCTGGAACGAAGCGGTGCGCAAGGCGCCGGCCCGCGCGAGGCTGCTCGGTGAGATGCTGGAGGCGGGATTTTCGCCGGCGCTTGCGCGCGAGGTGTGCGATCGCATCGAGGCGACCGAGGATTGGGACGCGGCGCGCGAAGCGGCCATGGCTCGGTTGGGGGCGCGG
Organism: Tepidiphilus sp.; assembly: GCA_028684345.1. Taxonomy (GTDB): domain Bacteria; phylum Pseudomonadota; class Gammaproteobacteria; order Burkholderiales; family Rhodocyclaceae; genus Tepidiphilus. Next base: position 12,138 of record JAQUGB010000020.1, read on the forward strand.
CTGGAGGTGGTCGGCAGCGACGACGATCTGATCGACCGCGGCGGCGTCTATGCCATCGTCGGCCCGACGGGCGTGGGCAAGACGACCACCACCGCCAAGATCGCCGCCCGCTGCGTGGTGCGCCACGGCGCGGCGCGGGTGGCGCTCATCACCACCGACGGCTACCGCATCGGCGCTCATGAACAGCTGCGCATCTATGGGCGTATCCTGGGGGTGCCGGTGTTTGCCGCGCGCGACGCGAACGATCTGCGTGCCACGCTCAGTGAGCTGCGTGGCCGACACATGGTGCTCATCGACACCATCGGCATGAGCCAGCGCGACAAGGCGGTGACCGAGCAGGTGGCCATGCTCATGGGCGCGGGGCCGGTGCGCCGGCTCGTGTGCCTCAACGCCACGAGCCGGGGCGATACGCTCGACGACGTCGCCCGCGCGTTTGGAGGCGAAGGGCTTGCCGGCTGCATCTTCACCAAGGTCGACGAGGCGGCCACGATCGCCGCGGCGCTGGACGTGGCGATCCGGCATCGACTGCGCGTGCACTACGTCGCCAATGGACAGCGCGTCCCGGAGGATCTGCACTTGCCCAACCGTGCCTGGCTGTTGCAGCGGGCATTCCGCGGTGCGGGAGCCGAACGGGTGACGATGGCGGCCGACGAGGCGGCATTGTGGTTGGCGGCGGCGGTCGGGGCGTGATCGAGGAGAGCGTCATGCGTGAAATACTCGGAGACCAGGCAGGAACCCTGAGGCGGCTTTTCCGGCAGCGACCGCCAACCGTCTGTACGGTGTTCTCCACGGGTGCGGGGTGGGCGGATCACACGATGCGGCTCGCTCGTCGGCTGGCGCGCCGCTCGGGACCGGTCCTCGTCGTCGACGAAGCGGTCTCCAGCCAGACTCTACCCGAGGCGGCCGGGGCGGGCCGCACGGCCGATCTATTGAGTGCTCTGGGCTCGACCGAACGTGCGATCCGCCTCCTCGTGGCGCTGCCCGGGGGCGTGAGTTATCTCAACGTGAAGGCGGCGGCGCTCGCGCTTCCTTTGCTCGACGAGATGCGGCGTGAGCGCCTGCTGCGTTCGTTTCAAACCTTGTTGCGACCCTTCGAAACGGTGCTGGTCCATGCGGGCCGGGGCGATGCGGCCGATGCGTCTGCCTTTCTGACGAGTGCGCCGAGTGCCGTGGTGCTGGCCGAACTGTCGGCCGACGGTGTGCGTGAAGCGCTCGGCCGGGCTCAGGATGCCACTTTGCATGGGCGATCGCGCCTCGGCGTCGTGACGGTGGGTGGTCGCGATGCCGCCGAGGCCGAGGCTTTCGTGCGCGAGTTGCAAGGAATATGGTGGCGCAAACTCTCTTTACGGGTGGCAGGCTGGAGTCGGCTCGAAACCCTCGATGCGCGCGCATGGCAGGCGATAACCGGCGAGGACGGGGGAATGGCCAAGTCACCCGGTTGGCCTTCGGGGGCGGTCGGAACCAAGGCAGGGACGAAATCATGGTGACGGCTGCGTTGGCGCCCTCTGGTAAAAAAATACGAGCTGAGGGAAAATCCCCCCTGTGGGCGGGGTTCGTGCGTAGGTCCGAGGCGCGCGATCCGTCGAAACGCAAGGTCGCATGGATGCTGGACGAGACAGGCAAGCCGGACATGGCGGCACTGGTACGGGCGTATGCGCCGATGGTCAAGCGCATCGCCATGCACCTGGTCAACCGTTTGCCGCCGAACGTGGAGCTGGACGATCTCGTCCAATGCGGCATGATGGGGCTGGTGGAGGCCATCGAGCGCTATCGCGACGATGATCGTGCCGAATTCGAGACTTACGCGCTCGCCCGGATCCGCGGTGCCATGATCGATGCCTTGCGCGAGAACGACTGGGTTCCGCGCCAGCTGCGCAAGGAAATGCGCCGCGTCGAGGAGGTGATCGCGGCGCTCGAGCAGCACCTGGGGAGAGCTCCCAGTGAGAGGGAAGTGGCCGAAGCGCTCGGCATCGAACTCGAGGCCTATCAAAAGCTGCTCTCCAAGGCCAAGGGTCACCAGATCCTTTATTTCGATGATTTGATGTACGAACCCGAAGCGGGCGAGGATTTTCTCGAGCGCCATCTCGGGGATGACGAGCCAGGCCCCCAGGATCTCACCGAATCGGCCGAACTGCGGGCGCAATTGGTAAAGAAGATCATCGACTTGCCGGAAAAGGAAAAGCTGGTGCTCTCGCTCTATTACGACCACGAGCTCAATTTCAAAGAGGTCGGCGCAGTTCTCGGGGTGAGCGAATCGCGGGTGTCGCAACTGCACGCGCAAGCCATTTTGCGCCTGCGCTCCTTCCTGCTGGGGGAGAAATCCCCGCTGCCACGGGCCCGTCGAGGACGCCCGCCCAAAGCGGGCCGTATTGCCGAGCGGCCCGACACCACGGCGGATGAAACCTGACGACGATGGATGCGACCAGCCTCATCGGCCTCGTCCTCGGGCTGGCGGCCATCGTCGTCGGTCAGATCCTCGAAGGGGGGCACATCGGCTCCCTGCTGCAGCCAACGGCGTTCCTCATCGTCTTCGGCGGCACGACGGGAGCCGTGCTGTTGCAAACCCCTTTGCCCATATTCGTAGGCGCTTTGCGTCTGCTCAAATGGGTCTTCGTCACCCCCGCAGATGATTCCAATGCGCTCATCGAGAAAACCACGGAATGGGGGCGTATCGCTCGGCGTGACGGCCTTTTGTCACTGGAAGCGCGGATCGCTCAGGAAAGGGATCCCTTCGTGCAGAAAGGGCTCCAACTACTCGTCGACGGCATCGAGCCGAATCGAATGCGCGAGGTGCTCGAGACCGAGATCGACATGGCCGAGGAACAGTTGAAACTGCGTGCCAAGGTGTGGGAATCGGCTGGTGGTTATTCTCCCACCATCGGCATTCTCGGAGCTGTGATGGGGCTCATCCACGTGATGGAAAACCTCGCCGATCCTTCTCAGCTGGGCGCAGGCATCGCCGTGGCTTTCGTGGCCACCATCTACGGCGTGGGTGCGGCCAACCTCATTTTCATCCCGGTGTCGAAGAAGCTGATGACCCACATCCACACGCTCACGGTGCAACGCCAAATGCTCGTCGATGGACTCGTGGGAATCGCCCAAGGGGATAATCCGAGGCTGATCGAAAGCAGGATGGGTTCGTATCTGGCCGAGATTCGTTCAGGCACTTCCTCCTGAGCGGGGCGCACCATGGCGAGGCGCAGGAAATCTTCCGAAGAACACGAGAATCTGGAGCGCTGGCTGGTGAGTTATGCCGACTTCATCACATTGCTCTTCGCGTTCTTCGTGGTGATGTACGCCCTGTCTTCCCTCAACGAGGGAAAATATCGCGTTTTATCCGAATCCCTCCATCAAGCCTTTCGTGCTGGCATCATCGTGCCCCAAACCGGTGAAGTGAAGGAGCAAATTCCGATACCGGCCGTCGTCAGCGGCGTACCGCTGCCGGTGCCGCAGCGGGGGGATCAGGGGAGCGAGCGCGGCGAAGAGCGGGTGCGCCAGGCGCTTGCAACCACCGCCCACGCCGCTTCGGCTTTGCGTGCCGCGCTTCAGCCTTTGATCGAGAGCGGTCAGGTCACGGTGAGCGAGGGAGCGTTCGGGGTGACCGTGGAGATCGACGCTGGCATCCTCTTTCCCAGTGGTGAAGCAACGCTTGGCCCGATGGCGATCGCCATCCTCAGACAAGTGGCCAACGTTCTGGCGTATGCCGGCGATGGGCCGATCTGGGTCGAAGGTCACACGGACAACGTTCCCTTGCGCCGAGGGGCGCGCTACCCCTCCAACTGGGAACTATCCGCGGCCCGGGCGGCAGCGGTCGTGCGGCTCTTCGAGGAGCAAGGGGTGGCATCGTCCCGCCTCGCTGCGGTAGGCTACGCCGATCAGCGCCCCATCGCGGACAATGCCACCGAGGAAGGGCGGCAGAAGAACCGTCGTGTGACGATCAGGCTCGAATCCCTCATCGATTCCGGTGGGGTTAGTGCGACATCCGCTCTGCCCGCCCAAGAAGGAGCTATCGGCAGCATTCTTCCTCCGTCGCCCTGAGGCATTCCTCCACCAGCGCCGGGCCGCGATAGATGAGCCCGGTGTAGATCTGCACGAGGGAAGCGCCGGCGCGCAGCTTGGCGCACGCATCTTCGCCCGAGAGGATGCCGCCGGCGGCGATGAGCGGCACCTGCCCCTGAAAGCGCTGGGCGAGTGCCGCGAGTACGGCGGTAGCGCGTTCGCGCAGCGGCTCGCCCGATAACCCCCCCGTTTCCTGACCGTGCGGCAGGTGCGCCACGCCTTCGCGCGAGATCGTGGTATTGGTGGCGATCACGCCGTCGATGCGGTATTCGAGCACTTTTTCGGCGATGAGATCGAGTTCGGTTTCTTCCAGATCGGGGGCGATCTTGAGCACGAGCGGCGTGCGCTTGCCCTGGCTCGCTGCGAGCCGTTCGGCTTCTTCGCGCAGCCCTGCGAGCAGCGCCTCGAGCGAGTCGCCGCGCTGCAGTTCGCGCAGGGCGCGCGTGTTCGGTGAGGAGACGTTGATCGTCACGTAGTCGGCCGTGGTCCACACGCGGCGCAGTCCCGCGACATAGTCGTCGAGTGCCCGCTCGATGGGCGTGTCGGCGTTCTTGCCCAGGTTGATGCCGAGAATCCCTCGCCAACGGCGGGCGCGCGCCCGCTCCAGCAGCGCGTCCACTCCGCCGTTGTTGAAGCCCATGCGGTTGATGAGCGCACGCGCTTCGGGCAAGCGGAAGAGCCTCGGTTTGGGGTTGCCCGGCTGCGGCCGCGGTGTGACGGTGCCCACTTCGATGAAACCGAATCCTAGCCGCGCCAGACCATCGATCGCCTCGCCGTTCTTGTCCAGCCCGGCGGCGAGCCCGACGCGGTTGGGGAATTCCAGGCCCATGAGGGTGATCGGAGCGCGGCGCGGCGGCTCGGGCGGGGGCAGCAGCCGCCCCAGGGTGGCGAAGGCACGGATCGTCAGATCGTGGGCGGTCTCCGGATCGAGCGCGAAGAGCGCCGGCCGGGCAAGGCAATAGGGGATCATGGTATGGTCCGGAAGAGCGGTTCGATACGCTCGAAGGGCAGCCAGCGGCCCCGCCAGTAGCCTTCGAGCGGGCGAAAGCGTGCTTTATACGCCATTTTGCGCGAGCGGGCAATCCAGTAGCCGAGGTAGACGTAGGGCATGCCGCTCGCTTGGGCTTGGGCGATGTGCCACAGGATCGACCACGTCCCCAAGCCTGCGCGGGGATCGTCCGGATCGTAGAAGGTATAGACGCAGGAGAGCCCGTCGTCGAGCACATCGACGAGGCTCACGATCACCACGCGTCCGTCGGGGGCGCGGAATTCGACGAGGCGCGTGTCGACGTGCGAGGCGAGCAGGAAACGCTCGTAGTTCTCGGGCGAGGCGTCCTCGTCGGCTTCGTCGTGGCGCGCCATCACGTAGCGGCGATAGAGACGAAAGTGCTCGGGAATGAAGACGAGCGGACGCTCGGTGGCGC
>JAQUGB010000157.1 GCA_028684345.1 Tepidiphilus sp.
TCGTCACCTTGCTGCTCGCCGAACCCGACGCCCGCGAACTCGCCCGTGGATACGGCCCGGAGCGTTTCGGCGTATGATTTCGTACCATAACGACCACCTTGGGAGCACCCGATGAAACGTCTCGTCCCGGCACTGATCGCCGCCTGTCTGAGCCTGCCCGTGCTTGCGCAGGACAAGAATGCGATGACCGCTTTCTACGGTCACGAGAGCGACATCGACCGCTATGGCCTCTCCTGGCGCTTCAAACCCTTCTGGGGCGACGTCTGGGGCGGCTGGCACGCCTCGCTCTCGCCCGAAATCGAAGCCTCCTACCTCGAATACGACGGCAGACACCCGGGCAACGACTCCTCGGGCGAGCTCGGCGGCCTCGTGCGCTTCCGCCTCGAACGCGGGGTCGGCGCCATGCGCCCCTATCTCGACCTCGGCTTGGGTGCGGCAGGATTCACTGACACGAGGTTGGGAAACAAGAAGCTCGGCAGCGCCTTCCAGTTCACCGAACAGATCGGCGTCGGCGTCTCGATCGACCAGACCTGGTCGATCGGCTATCGCTTCTCCCACTACTCCAACGCCGGCATCGCCAGCGACAACGACGGACTCAACCTGCACCACGTCGTGCTCGAAGTGAAGTTCTGACGATGGGCTACTACCGCCACCACGTCTTCTTCTGCTGCAACCAGCGCCCGGCGGGCGAGGCCTGCTGCGAAGACCATGGCGCGAGCGCCCTGCTCGCGCACGCCAAGGCCCGCATCGAGGCGCTGGGCATGAAGGGCAAGGGCGGCATCCGCATCAACAAGGCCGGCTGCCTCGGACGCTGCGACGAAGGGCCGGTTCTGGTCGTCTACCCCGAAGGCGTGTGGTACACCTACCTCGACGAAGCCGACATCGACGAGATCATCGACGAGCATCTCGTCGGTGGCCGCCCCGTCGAGCGTCTGCGACTGCCCGAACGATCATGACCCGGATTCGCGTCGAGACTCTGCTCGCCCCCGGCCCGGCCGGCACGATCGAAGTGCTCGCCGACCTGCCCGCCGCGCCGCGCGGCGTGGCGCTCGTGTGCCATCCCCACCCGCTCTTCGGCGGCGCCAACACCAACAAGGTCACCCATACGCTCGCGCGCGCTTACGCCGAACTCGGCTACGCCGCGCTGCGGCCGAACTTTCGCGGCGTCGGCCGCAGCGAAGGCCGGCACGACCACGGCGAAGGCGAAACGGAAGACATGCTCGCGCTCCTTGCCTGGGCGGGCGAGCGCTGGGGCGAAGGCGAACTCGCGCTCGCGGGCTTTTCTTTCGGCGCCTACGTGCAGACCCGCGTCGTCGGACGGCTACCCGACCCGCCGCGCCACCTCACGCTCGTGGGTCTGCCGCATGGCCTCGCGCTGGGCAGCGGCAAGCAGTACGACACCCCCACGCTTCCCGAGGCGTTGCCCGCGCTGCTGATCCACGGCGAGCACGACGACATCGCCCCGCTCGCGCGCGTCCTCGACTGGGCCCGCCCACAGACGCGGCCCGTCGTCGTCATCCCCGGGGCGGACCACTTCTTCCACGGCAAGCTCGCCCTCATCAAGATGCTGGTCCAGCGCGACCACGCCCCCGGCTGCTGAAAGCGCCGGACGGACGCCGCCACGGCGACGTCCGTCCAGGGCGGCACATACCTCACATGCTGCGCCGGTACTGCCCGCCCACCTCGTAGAGCGCCTGCGACAGCTGCCCCAGCGAGCAGTAGCGCACCGCGTCCATCAGCACCTCGAAGACGTTGCCGCCGGCCATGGCCGTCTCCTGGATCTTGGCGAGCCACTTCGGCGCCTCCTCGCGGTTGCGCTCGTGGAATTCCCGCAGGCGGCGCAGCTGGCTTTGCTTCTCTTCCTCGGTCGAGCGCGCGAGCTCGAGCTTCTCGGGGATGACGTCGCCCTTCGGATTGCGGAAGGTATTCACCCCGATGATGGGCAAGCTCCCGTCGTGTTTCTTCTGCTCGTAATGGAGCGACTCTTCCTGGATTTTGCTGCGCTGATAACCCGTCTCCATCGCCCCCAGCACGCCGCCGCGTTCGGCCAGACGCTCGAACTCGCGCAACACCTCCTCTTCCACGAGGTCGGTGAGCTCCTCGATGATGAAGCTGCCCTGGTTCGGGTTCTCGTTCTTCGCCAGACCCCACTCGCGGTTAATGATGAGCTGAATCGCCATCGCCCGGCGCACCGACTCCTCCGTGGGCGTGGTGATCGCCTCGTCGTAGGCGTTGGTGTGCAGGCTGTTGCAGTTGTCGTAGATGGCGATCAGCGCCTGCAAGGTGGTGCGGATGTCGTTGAAGTCCATCTCCTGCGCGTGCAGCGAGCGCCCCGAAGTCTGGATGTGGTACTTCAGCTTCTGGCTGCGCTCGTTGGCGCCGTAGCGATGCTTCATGGCGATCGCCCAAATGCGCCGCGCCACGCGCCCGATCACGCCGTACTCCGGATCCATGCCGTTGCTGAAGAAGAAGGAAAGGTTGGGCGCGAAGTCGTCGATGTGCATGCCGCGCGCCAGATAGCTTTCCACGTAGGTAAACCCGTTGGCGAGCGTGAAGGCGAGCTGGGTGATCGGGTTGGCGCCGGCCTCGGCGATGTGATAGCCCGAGATCGACACCGAATAGAAGTTGCGCACGTCGTGATGGACGAAGTACTCCTGGATGTCGCCCATCAGCTTCAGGGCGAACTCCGTGGAGAAGATGCACGTGTTCTGGCCTTGATCCTCCTTGAGAATGTCGGCCTGCACCGTGCCGCGCACCGTGGAGAGCACCCACTCCTTGATCTTCTCCGCCTCTTCTTCGGTGGGTTCGCGCCCGTTCTGCTCGCGGAACTTGTCGATCTGCTGGTCGATGGCGGTGTTGAAGAACATCGCCAGGATCATCGGCGCGGGCCCGTTGATGGTCATCGACACCGACGTGTTCGGCGCGCACAGATCGAATCCCGAGTAGAGCACCTTCATGTCGTCGAGCGTGGCCACCGACACACCCGAGTTGCCGATCTTGCCGTAGATGTCGGGACGCTCGTCCGGATCGCAGCCGTAGAGAGTGACCGAATCGAAGGCGGTGGAGAGCCGTGCCGCCGGCATCCCTTCGGTGAGCGAGCGGAAACGCCGGTTGGTGCGGAAGGGATCCCCCTCGCCGGCGAACATGCGGGTTGGATCCTCGTTCTCGCGCTTGAAGGCGAAGACTCCGGCCGTGTAAGGGAAAGAGCCGGGCACGTTCTCCTTCATGAGAAACTTGAGCACCTCGCCCTCGTCCTCGAATGCGGGCAGCGCCACCTTGCGGATCTTGTTGCCCGAGAGCGACTCGTGATAGAGCTTGGTGCGGATCTCCTTGTCGCGGATCTTCACCACGTACTCGTCCTGGGCGTAGAGCTCGCGCAAGGTCGGCCACTGTTCGAGCAGCTTCTTGGCGTGCGGCGTGAGTTCCCCGTCCTTCCAGGCGACGAGCTCGTCGAAATGCTCGGCCGGCTTGCCGCAGCGCTCGAAGAGCGCCTTGGCGATGCGCAGGGACTGGCGCTCGCGCGCGATCCTGGCCTGCGCCTGCACCTGGCGATGATAGTCGCGCACCGTCTGCGCGATCTCGGCGAGATAACGGGCACGCTCGGCCGGGATGATGGCCCGCCCCTTGCTGGACGCGCGCACCGACACCACGGGCAGCTTGCCCGGGATCTTCGCGTTCAACCCCTGCGCCACCAGCCGCGGCAGCATGACCTGGTAGAGCGCGGTGACGCCGTCGTCGTTGAAACGCGAGGCCATAGTGCCGAAGACGGGCATCTCTTCCGGCGCCAGATGGAAGAGCTCGCGGTTGCGCTGGTACTGCTTGCGCACGTCGCGCAGCGCATCCTCCGCCCCCTTGCGGTCGAACTTGTTGATCGCCACGAAATCGGCGAAATCGAGCATGTCGATCTTCTCGAGCTGACTCGCGGCGCCGAACTCCGGCGTCATCACGTAGAGCGAGGTGTCCACGTAAGGCACGATGGCCGCATCCCCCTGGCCGATGCCGGAAGTCTCGACGATGACGAGATCGTAGCCGGTGAGCTTGCAGGCGGCGATCACCTCCCTGAGCGAGCGCGACACCTCGCTGCCCGTGTCGCGCGTGGCGAGCGAGCGCATGTAGATGTTCTCGTGCTCGATCGAATTCATGCGGATGCGATCGCCCAGCA
>JAQUGB010000158.1 GCA_028684345.1 Tepidiphilus sp.
TCGGCGCGCATGATCTCGTAGGTCTCGCGGTGCTTGAGCACGCCGTCCTGGTGGATGCCCGATTCGTGCGCGAAGGCATTCGCGCCGACGATGGCCTTGTTCGGCTGCACCGGAAACCCCGTGATGGTGGACACGAGCTTGGAGGTGGGCACGATTTGCGTGGTGTCGATGCGCGTGTCGCAGGGGAAGGCGTCCTGGCGCGTGCGCACCGCCATCACGATCTCCTCGAGCGCGGCGTTGCCGGCCCGCTCGCCCAGGCCGTTGATCGTGCATTCCACCTGGCGTGCGCCGGCGAGCACGGCCGCGAGCGAGTTTGCGACTGCCAATCCTAGGTCGTTGTGGCAATGCACCGACCAGATCGCCTTATCGGAGTTGGGAACACGCTCGATGAGACGGCGGATCTTCTCGGCGTATTCGTGGGGCAGGGTGTAGCCGACGGTGTCGGGGACGTTGAGCGTGGTGGCGCCGGCTTCGATCACCGCTTCGAAGATGCGGCACAGGAAATCGAGCTCGGAGCGACCGGCGTCTTCGGCCGAGAATTCGACGTCGTCGGTGAAACGGCGGGCGAAACGGACCGCCTCGACGGCCTGCGCGACGACCTCGTCGGGCGTCATGCGCAGTTTTTTCTCCATGTGAATGGGGCTGGTGGCGATGAAGGTATGGATGCGCTGGCGCTTCGCCGGTCGGATCGCCTCGGCGGCACGTTCGATGTCGGCCTCGTTGGCGCGGGCAAGCGAGCAGACGGTGGATTCCTTGATCGCTTCGGCCACGGCACGCACGGCCTCGAAATCACCGGGGGAGGCAGCGGCGAATCCTGCCTCGATCACGTCGACCCGCATGCGCTCGAGCTGGCGCGCAATGCGCAGTTTTTCTTCCTTGGTCATGGAGGCGCCCGGGCTTTGCTCGCCGTCGCGCAAGGTGGTGTCGAAAATGATCAAATGCTCTTTCATCGTTTTGCTCCTGAAAAAAACAAGAGGGGGCCATTGCCGCGACGAGCGAGTCGCGGCAGACGGAAGGGATGACAGGGGGGGAGGGGGAGAGTGTATTTAGCGCGCGAGGCGCAGCAGCGGACCCAGCAGTAGGCCAGCCGTGAGAAGGAATGAGCGAGGCAAGACGCTGCGCGTATTCATGCGAAAAAATCTACACGGAAATTCGTATCGAAGCAAGCTTTTTAATCATTGAAAAAAACTATGATTGCTGCGATGTTCGGGTATAGGGGCTCTGCGCGTGGTCGCGGCGCGAAGCCGACGAGGCGCAGGATGAACGCGCCGCGCAATGCCGGCGCAGTGGCCACACGGAAAGTCATTCGATGGGTTTATCGGGTTTGCGTTTGTGGCGCCGGCGCCAGAGGGCGAGCACGTAGCCGGAAAGCGCATAGCCGAGAAAGAGAAGGAAGAGGAGCCCCGGATAGATCGACACGAGGGCGAAGGCGAGCACCACGCTCGCGGCGGCCACGAAGGGAAAGGATCGACGCAGGTCGATGCTCTTGCCGCTCCAGTAGAGGATGTTGGTGACCATGGTGATGCCGGCAAAGGCGGTGAGGATGGCGGCGAGCCAGCGTAGCTCGGTTCCGGTCCATTCCAGGTCGTGGGCCACCCAGACGAAGCCGGCCACCAGGGCGGCGGCAGCCGGGCTGGGCAAACCCTGGAAGTAGCGTTTGTCGAGCGCCCCGATGTTGGTGTTGAATCGTGCCAGGCGTAGTGCGGCGCCGGCGCAGTACAGGAAAGCGACGATCCAGCCGATCTTGCCCAGGGAGTGCAGCGCCCAGGTGTAGCTCAGCACGGCTGGGGCGACGCCGAAGGAGACCATGTCGGAGAGGGAATCGTATTGGGCGCCGAATTCGCTCTGGGTGTGGGTGAGGCGTGCGATGCGCCCATCGAGCCCATCGAGCACGATGGCGGCGAAGATCGCGACCGCTGCGGTTTGAAACCGTCCGTCGAGTGCTTGCACCACGGCGAAAAAACCCGCAAAGAGTGCCGCCGTGGTGAAAAGGTTGGGAAGGAGATAGATGCCGCGGCGCTTGGGCGGCGTGGCGCATTCCTGTGCTTCGGTCATGGGGTGGCCTCGTGTTCTGCCGCGGGGAATTCGGCGAGAATCGTGCTCGTCGCCTTGACCTTCTCACCGAAGACGACCCGTGGGCGGCTCTCCGGTGGTAGGTAGAGGTCGACGCGCGAGCCGAAGCGAATGAAGCCGTAACGCTGTCCGCGCGCGAGTCGATCACCCGGTTCGACGTAGCACAGGATTCGGCGCGCCACCAGGCCGGCGACCTGGACGCAGGTGAGTTCGTGTCCGGTGTCGCTGCGCAGATGCAGGGCGTTGCGTTCGTTTTCACTGGACGCTTTGTCGAGCGCCGCATTGAGGAACTTGCCGGGGTGATACCAGCGGGCGACGACGGTGCCGTCGATCGGGCTGCGGTTCGAATGCACGTTGAACACGTTCATGAAGACGCTGATTTTGAGCGCGTCGCAGTCGCGCCAGGGGTCACGTGCCGGCTCGATGGCTACGATGCGCCCGTCGGCCGGGGAAAGTACGGCCAGGGGCTCGGCGGGGATGGGGCGGGGAGGATCGCGGAAAAACTGGATCACGAAGAGCGCCAATAGCCACAGGGGCCATGCCCAGCAAAAGCCTCCGGTGATCTGTACGATCAGGGCAAGGAAGATGGCGGCGGCGATGAAAGGCCAGCCTTCACGGGCGATGAGGGGATGAGGGTAGTTGGAGGGTGTCATCGTAGGGTCTCTCGTTTGGCTGATGTTATTCTACCGGATGGGCGCTCTGGCTTTGTGGATGCTGCATTACCGATCGGGATCGGCGATAATCCCTCATTGGGGTGTCGGCATCCCCGCCGTGCGAGCCGATTCGATCAGGGAGAATGTCATCATGCTGGGTCTGCAGGCATCAGGGAAAAGGCGCTGGTGGTGGGGGGTCGTACCGCTGATGGTGGTCATGCCCGCTCTGGGGCAGGAAGACACCGCTGTGTCCGACGTCCCGGCCTCGGTTCGAACGCAGGCCGGCGTCCATGAGCCTCTGGTCGAAGGGGGAGGGCGCGCGGGTGAGCCGCAGTCGGTTCGCCCGCAGTCGGGGCCCGAAGAGAAAACCGAGGTCAAGCCCAAGGAGCTTTCCGTCGAACCCAAACCCGTTCGCCCTGCTCGCCCCTCTTCGCCTCGCTGGGATTACTCCGGGGAGAGGGGACCGGAACGGTGGGCGAAGCTGTCGCGGCAATATTTCTGGTGTGGGTTGGGAAAGAATCAATCGCCCATCGACATCCGGCTCGAAGAGGTGCTCACCACCGACCTGCGGGCGATCGAATTCCATTACCTTGCGCTCGACACCCGGCTGCGGATGGAGAACTCCCTCGTTACGGCCAGGCCCCTGGTGCCCAAGGCTACGATACAAGTCGAGCAGCGCCGCTTTACGCTCGAGACCGTGCAGTTCCATACGCCCAGCGAACATACCGATGGAGGCAATCATTATCCGTTGGAGGCACAGCTGATCCATCGGGACAAGGAGGGGAATCCGGCCGTGGTGGCCATTTGGTTCCGCCCAGGACAGGCCAATCCCTTGCTCGACGAGATTCTCGCGGCGACGAAGCAAAAAAATGCTTCCAAACGGACGATCGATTGGAGCAAGATTCTGCCGCCTTCGGCCGACTACTATCGGTATAACGGTTCGCTCACGACGCCTCCCTGCAGTGAAGGGGTGCGTTGGTACGTAATGTCGGAAGCGGTCGAGGCGAGTGAGGATCAGCTACGGTCTTTCCGCGCCCTTACGGGCAAAAACAACCGCCCGGTTCAGCCCCTGAACGCCCGTCGCGTGCTCGAGTAGAAAGAAGGCCTCCTGGCTGGCGCCGGGAAAGCGTTTCAGGGCGCCTCGAATGATCTGCCGCGCGGCCGCATGGCGGCGTTCTCCGGTGCCCGGGTGCCCGCTGCCTACCGTTCGCAGCGAGTCTTGCACTTGGCACTCCGGGTACCGACCCTGCAGCCGCTCGCGACGGTTTTTCGAGGCAGCCGTTACATGCCGACGTAGATCGGTCCTTCGCCGCCTTGCGGGGGGACCCAGTCGATGTTCTGCGTCGGATCCTTGATGTCGCAGGTCTTGCAGTGCACGCAGTTCTGCGCGTTGATCTGCAGGCGCGGCGTGCCGTCTTC
>JAQUGB010000159.1 GCA_028684345.1 Tepidiphilus sp.
CCGACGGGCTCGAGCAGCCAACCCGGGAGCGGCGCGAGCCACGCCATCGCTCCCCTATTCGGCCTTGCTCCGGATGGGGTTTACCGTGCCGCCTCCGTTACCGGAGACGCGGTGGGCTCTTACCCGCGAGGCCGAGGCCCCGCGCCGGGTCTCCCCCGGCCACCGTTTCACCCTTGCCTGATCCCTTGCGGGCCATCGGCGGTCTGTTCTCTGTGGCACTTTCCGTCGCCTCACGGCGCCCGGCCGTTAGCCGGCATCCTGCTCTGTGGAGCCCGGACTTTCCTCTCCGCGCCCGAAGGCGCGCAGCGACTGCCGGGCAGACTTCCCAATGTATGGTACCGCAAGGCGCGGCCGAAGTTCCCTATGGAGACGCTGAATAATTGGCTGTGCGGGCGAATCGCTGCGTTGCGCGGTGCTCGCTCCCTCGCCTATCCACTCGATATGTCTCGGTCGCTGCGCTCCGTGCGCCTTGCGCTTCATCCCGCTCGCTCATTTCTTCAGCGTCTCCCTACGAGGCAGGGTTGAGCGCCGATTCGAAGACGAGAACGCCGTCGCGGTGACGAAACGTCCCGACCAGAGTCCCCAGCGCTTGCGGATCGGGTTTGTCCCACGGTTGCAGGCGACAATCTTCGGTCGACGCGAGGTACCAGTGGTCCCCTTGTTCGAGCGCCCACAGCAGGTCTCCCGCCTCATAGACCTTCATCGGCGTCATCTCGGCGCGATCGGGTGCGATCGGATACTTTCGCTGACATTGCGGCAGACGCGAGACGACCACCGCCTGTTTCACCTCGCTCCAGGGGAAGGGCTGCTGGCGCTCGAGCACCAGAGCGTGATTCATCCCCGCGATGCGGTAGCCGATCGCCGCATCCTCGCAAGCGGCCAAGCCCAAGGCGCATAGCGCCACGATCGTCCCTCTCCTCCAGCGCATCACCCTCTCCTCATTCCACCATCCAGCCCATCGTCTCACCGGCGCGCAGGGGCACCACTTCCTCCCCCTCGCCCAAGGGCACGGCTGCCGGCACCGCCCACGGCCGGCGCACCAAGGCGATGCGCTCGGTAGGCTCCGGCACGCCGTAGAACCGCGCACCGAAGCGCGAGGCGAATCCCTCGAGTCGATCCAGAGCACCGGTCGCCTCGAACACCTCGGCGTAGAGCGGCAGCGCGAGCGGCGCGGTGTAGCAGCCGGCGCAGCCGCAGGCCGATTCCTTCGCTCCACGCGGGTGCGGCGCCGAGTCGGTGCCGAGGAAAAATTTCGGCGAACCGCTCGTGGCCGCGTCCACCAGGGCCCGGCGGTGGCGCTCGCGCTTGAGGATCGGCAGGCAGTAGAAATGCGGCCGGATGCCGCCGGCGAGCAGGGCATTGCGCTCGTAGCGCAGATGATGCGCGGTGAGGGTGGCGGCCACCGTGTCCGGCGCCTCGCGCACGAAGGCCACCCCTTCGGCGGTCGTCACGTGCTCGAGCACGATCTTCAAGCCGGGGAAACGCGCCACCAGCGGCGCGAGCACCCGCTCGACGAACACCGCCTCGCGATCGAAGATGTCCACCTCGGGATCGACCACTTCACCGTGCACGCACAGCACCAGGCCGCGTTCCTGCATCCGCTCGAGCACGGGATAGATCCGCTCGATGCAGCGCACGCCGGCATCGGAGTTCGTGGTCGCCCCGGCCGGATAGAGCTTGGCCGCGAGCACGACGCCGCTCGCCGCGGCACGATCGATTTCCTGCGGCGGCATCGCCTCAGTGAGATAGAGCGTCATCCACGGCACGAAGTCGGCCGCCCTTCCCCCGGCCGCGCGCGCCGCCGCCAGGATATCCTCGCGATAGGCGAGCGCCGCCGCGGTCGTCGTCACCGGCGGCTTGAGGTTGGGCATGATGAGCGCCTGGGCGAAGACTGCCGCGCTCGCCGGCACCACCGCGCGCATCGCCGCGCCCTGCCTCACGTGCAGATGCCAATCGGCGGGGCGCAATAATTCGATCCGATCCATTCCTTCTCCTTCACAGACCCTCATTCGTCTTTTTCCCGCCCTGCGGCGAGCCCCTGGGCGTAGAGCCGGTTCTTGGAGGCGCCGGTCAATTCCGCCGCCAGTCGCACCGCCTCACCGAACGGCACTCCGACCCCGGTCAGGCGCGCGAGCACCCGCCGCCCCTCTTCCTCGCGCACGGCCTGCGCGTCGCCCGGCCCCAGGATGAGGACGAACTCGCCGCGCATGCGCTCGGCGCGCTCCTCGAGCCAAGCGAGCATCTGCGCGAGCGGCAGGCGCACCGTCTCCTCGAAGCGCTTGGTGAGCTCGCGCGCGAGGAAGAGCTCACGCCCCCCGCCCAGCACCTCCAACATGTCGGCCACGCTCTCGCGCACCCGGTGCGGCGCCTCGTAACACGCCACCGGCACTTCCTCGGCCGCAAGCGAGGCCAGGAGCTTTCGCCGCGCCGCCTGCTTCGGCGGCAGAAACCCGAGGAAGCGAAACCCCGGCTCGACGAATCCCGCCACCGACAGCGCCGCGATCACGGCACTGGGCCCGGGCACCGGCACCACCGCGAAGCCGGCCGCGCGCACGGCGGCGACGATGCGCGCGCCCGGATCGCAGATGCCGGGCGTGCCCGCATCGGAAATCAGCGCCACGTGCTCGCCGCGCGCCAGCCGCGCCACGATCGCCTGCGCGGCAGCCTGCTCGTTGTGCTCGTGCGCCGGCACCATCGGCGTGCGGATGCCCCAGGCATCGAGCAATCTCTGGCTGTGGCGCGTGTCCTCGGCCGCGATACAATCGACCCCGGCGAGCACCGCGCGGGCGCGCGGGCTCAGGTCGGCCAGATTCCCCAAGGGGGTGGCCACCACATAGAGGGCCGGTTCGGCCCGGCGCCATACGCCTTCCGCCATTCCTTCCCGATCCATCGCCTCCGCCCATGACGCAAAAACCCGATTCTGCGCCAAACTCCCTCGCCGCCACAAGCGCCCGCACCGTCGGCACCGAGTACGAGGCGCTCGCCGCCGCCTGGCTCGAACGCCAGGGCGTGCGTCTGCTCGCACGCAACGCCGCCAGCCGCCGCGGCGAGATCGACCTCATCGGGCTACACGAAGGCACGCTCGTCTTCTTCGAAGTCCGCCACCGCCGGCGCAATCACTTCGGCAGCGCCGCCGAGAGCGTCACCCCCATCAAGCAGCGGCGCATCCTCGCTGCCGCCCGCTACTGGCTCAACGGTCCCGCAGGGCGACACCATATGGACCGCCCCTGCCGCTTCGACGTGCTCGCCTTCGACGGCGAAGCGCAGATCCCCGAGTGGATCCAAGGCGCCTTCGATCTCGGCGTGACATGGTGAGCGATGCCTCATGTTAGACTAAATCAATGGATCTCATCGAACACCTAACCGAGCCTTTCCTCTTCCAGTCCGCCCTCTTGCAGGAGACAGCCCCGGCGCTCGCCGCCCCGTGCGCGGCGGCCGCCGAGATTCTCGCGCAGAGCCTGCTGCAGAGCGGTCGCATCCTCGTCTGGGCGGGTGGTCCGGAACGGGCGCTCGCCGAGCTGTTTCTCCACCGCCTGTGGCATGGGCTCGATCGCGAACGCCCGCCGGTGGCGGCGCTGCGCCTCGAAGGCGAAGGAGAAGCGGCGCTGCGTCCGTTCACGGCGCTGGCACAGCCTGGCGATGCCCTCGTGCTGCTCTTCGCCCGCCCGAATCCGACCGCCACGGCGCTACGCACGGCCGCCCACGAAAATGGAATCGCGCTGGTCGCGCTCGGCACCGACGTCGACGGTACATGGTTCGACGGGCTCGCCGGCGGCGACGTCCCCGTGGAACTGCCCGAACTTCCGCCGTCGCGCCACGGGGAACTCATGCTCTTCACCCTCGATCTCCTCGTCGAAGCCCTCGACGCCGTCCTTCTCGGAGACTTCGCATGACCCGCACGTCCCTACGACGCTCCACCCTTTCCTTGCTCGTGCTCGCCGCCGCGACGATCCTGCCGCTTTCCGGCTGTTTTCCCCTCATGGCGGGCGGCGCCGCCGTCACCGCGTCGGTGGCCTCCGACCGCCGCACCACCGGCGCGATCGTCGACGACGAAGGAATCGAATGGAAGGTCAGCGACAAAATCGCCCGGCAGCTGGGCGATCGCGTCCACATCAGCGTGACGTCCTATAACCGCATCG
>JAQUGB010000160.1 GCA_028684345.1 Tepidiphilus sp.
AGTCCCC
This sequence comes from Tepidiphilus sp., assembly GCA_028684345.1. Lineage (GTDB taxonomy): Bacteria > Pseudomonadota > Gammaproteobacteria > Burkholderiales > Rhodocyclaceae > Tepidiphilus. The sequence continues at coordinate 8 of JAQUGB010000160.1, forward strand.
GGGGTATTGGCACGAGCGACTCTCGGAGCGTGCGCCTGCAAGGCCCGCCATCGCTGCCGAAGGAGCCGAACCGCCGGAACTCGTCTATCTCGGCCCTTGGGTGGCATCTCTGCCTTCGCTTCCCGCAGCCGGCATTCCTGCCGACGTACTACGCCGCCGCCCCGACGTGCGCCGCAGCGAGGCGCAACTGGCAGCGGCAGCCGCGCAACGCGACGTCGCCGACGCGGCGCGCTATCCGAACTTTCCCCTGAGCGGCAGCCTGGGGCTCACGGCCCTCACGGCGGGTGATCTCTGGCAGGCCAGTGCCCGGGCATGGAGTCTCGCGTTCGCGCCCTTGGCCACGCTATTCGATGGGGGCCGCCTCTCGGCGCAGCTGGAGGCGAGCGAAGCGCGGCTCGTGCAGAGTTTTGCCGCCTACCGCAAGAGCGTGCTCGTGGCCCTGGGTGACGTGGAGAATGCGCTGCTCACGGTACGCGAAAACGATCAGAGGTTGAATGATCTGCGTCAGGCGGCCGACAGTGCGCGCGCGAGCGTGGCGCTGGCGCTCGCCCAGTACCGCTCGGGGCTGGTCGATTACACGGTGCTCATCGATACGCAACGCAGCTGGCTCTCCGCCACCGACGCCTATGTCTTGCAGCAAGGCCAGAATGCCACCGACCGTGTGCGGCTCTACAAAGCGCTCGGTGGCGGCTGGCCGGCCGAAACGCCTCTGGAGGATGGCTCCCGATGACCGAATCTTCTGCAAATCCTCTGCTGGATACCTCACATCTGCGCGCCGAACTCACACGACTGCGCCGACGCAGGAGGCGACTTCTCCTTGGCCTGGCGCTGGGACTCGCGATCGTGCTCACGGTTTTTTTCCTCTTTGGCCGGGGTGAGGGGAAATCTGCAGTGCGTTATCTCACCGATACGGCCCAACGCGGATCGCTGTCGATTACCGTTACCGCCACGGGTAACCTCAGCCCGACCAACGAGGTCGATGTCGGGGCCGAGATTTCCGGAACGATCCGTGAAGTCTATGTCGATTTCAACGATCCGGTGACGGTCGGCCAGGTTCTGGCCCGACTCGACACGCGCAAGCTCGAGGCACAGCGCCTGCAGGCCGAAGCGAACCTCGCCATGGCCCACGCCAGGATCCCGCAACTGGAGGCTACGTTATCGGAGGCGCGCGCCAAGCGGCAACGCCTGGAGCAAGCCGACAAGCTCAGCCGGGGTCAGGCCGTGGCCCCGCAAGATCTCGACGCCGCCGCGGCCGCCGTCGCCCGTGCCGAGGCCGAATTGCGCCAGGCGCGGGCGCAGATCAAGGCCAACGAAGCGCAGCTCGCCTCGATTCGCACCGATCTCGACAAATCCGTGATTCGAAGCCCCATCGGCGGCGTGGTCTTGACCCGCAGCATCGACCCGGGGCAGACCATCGCTGCCTCGCTACAAACGCCCGTACTCTTCACGCTCGCGGAAGATCTGACCCAAATGGAATTGTTGGCCGACGTCGACGAGGCCGACGTCAGTAAGGTGGCCGAAGGGCAGAGCGTGACGTTTACCGTCGACTCCTACCCCGATCAGCCATTCAGCGGACGCGTGAAACGCGTGCGCTACGGCTCGGAACTCATCAACGGCGTGGTGACCTACAAGACGGAGATCACCGTGGCCAATCCCGATCTCAAACTGCGCCCCGGCATGACGGCCACGGCCGAAATCCTCAGCCAGCACCTCGAGAACGTCCTGACGATTGCCAATGCGGCCCTGCGCTATCGCCCACCGGAGCCGGACAAGGCCGCCGAAGCGCGAAGTCCCGGCATCGGCACATTTTTCCGGCCGCCGATGCGCGCTTCGGTGACGTCTCGCACCCCTCCTGCAGCCAGAAAGCGGGACGAAGCCACGATCTGGGTGCTGGACGAACACGGCATGCCGATGCCGGCACAGGTACGCCTAGGCCCCTCGGATGGCCGGCGTACCCAGGTGCTGGAAGTGCTCTCGGGTCGGCTCGAACCGGGCACCCCGGTCATCACCGCCGTGGAGCGCCCCAAGTCATGACCGCATCAGGGCGACAGGGCACCCCGCTCATCCAGTTGCGCGGCGTCGAGCGCGTCTATGGCCAGGGCGATGCGCGCGTCGTGGCGCTGGGCGGCATCGACCTCGACGTCTGGCCGGGCGAATTCGTCGCCCTCATGGGACCCAGCGGCTCGGGCAAATCCACCACCATGAACATCCTCGGCTGCCTCGACACACCCACCCGCGGCAGCTACCGGCTCGGAGATCTCGAAGTCACCGAGCTCGATGGTGACGGCCGGGCCTTGCTGCGCCGCTACACCCTGGGTTTCGTCTTCCAAGGCTTTCACTTGTTGCCGCGCGTCACGGCTCAGGAAAACGTCGAGCTGCCGCTCGTCTATCAAGGGGTGCCGACCCACGAACGGCGCCTGCGCGCGCGTGAGTCGCTCGCCCAGGTGGGCCTTTCTGGTCGAGAGCATCACGTGCCGAGCGAACTCTCCGGCGGGCAACAGCAGCGGGTGGCCATCGCCCGCGCCATCGTCTCCCAACCAAAGGTCCTGCTCGCCGACGAGCCCACCGGCAATCTCGATTCCGCCCGTAGCCACGAGATCATGGCGCTTCTCACCCGATTCAATCGCGAACGGCATCTCACCATCGTCATGGTGACGCACGAACCGGACATCGCCGCCTACGCCCGGCGTGTGGTGCACTTCCGCGACGGGCACATCGAGCGCATCGAGGAGTCTTCCTGATGCTGGGCAACGCGCTGCGCGAAGCGATCCGGTCGTTGGGCAGGAACGCCCTGCGCTCCTTCCTCACCGTGCTGGGCATCGTCATCGGCGTGGGGGCGGTGATCGCCATGGTCACGCTCGGACGGGGCGCCACTCAGGCGGTCTCGGACCAGATCTCCTCGCTGGGCAGCAACATCGTCTTCCTGCGCCCCGCTCGAGGCTTCGGCCCCGGGCAGAGCATCACCCCTTTCAAAGTCGAGGATGCGCAGGCGCTCGCGCGTGAGGTGCCGGGCGTCGTTTGGTCGACGCCCGTATCGCTGCGCACCCTCACCGTGGTGGCCGGCAACCAGAGCTGGAGCACCACCGTGGTTGGTGCGGGTGAGGGGTACCTCGAGGCCCGGCGCTGGGAAATCGTTCGCGGTCGAGGCTTTCTGCCGAGCGAGTTGCGCGCCGGCGTGGCGGTGTGCATCATCGGCCAGACGGTGGCGCGTGAGCTCTTCGGCGCGGACGATCCCATCGGCCAGCGCATGCGAGTGGACAAATTCTCCTGCGAGATCATCGGCCTGCTCGATGCCAAGGGACAGAGCGCCATGGGCAACGACCAGGACGACATCGCCATCATCCCTCTGCGTACTTTCCAGCGCCGCATCTCCGGGACCACCGATGTCGACTCGATCCAGCTCTCGCTCGCCGACGGCGTCGACAACGAGGGCGTGCTCCAGGACATCCGGCTCGTGCTGCGCGAACGCCGGCATCTGTCGGCCAACATGGAGGACAACTTCCGCCTGGTCGATTCCAAGGAGATCGAGCGCACGCTCACTAGCACCACGCGCATGCTCACCACCCTGCTGGGCGCGGTGGCCGGCATCAGCCTGTTGGTGGGCGGCATCGGCATCATGAACATCATGCTGGTGTCGGTGACCGAGCGCACGCGCGAGATCGGCATTCGCCTGGCGATCGGCGCGCGCGCCGCCGACGTGATGCTGCAGTTCCTGGTGGAAGCGGTGGTGCTCTCCTTTTTGGGCGGGACCATCGGCATCATTCTGGCATTGACGTTTTCTTTCGTCGCCGCACAAAAGCTGGCCTTCCCCTTCTCACCCGATTACGGCATCGTGGTGATCGCGGCGCTCTTCTCGGGGGCGATCGGCATCGTCTTCGGTTTCTTTCCAGCGCGTCGCGCCGCACGGCTCGATCCGATCGAGGCGTTGCGGCACGAGTGAGCGCCTCGTGCGCGTGAACGATCGATTCAATACCACAGCCCACTACCGGGGCGGTAGCGGGGGGTGCGGCCGGAGGAGGATGAGGCAATGAAAGGCGGTGTGTCGTCGTGATCCTGCTCGGAGGGTGGCGCGCGTCGGGCGAGTTCGAGCAGCCGGCGCACGCG
>JAQUGB010000161.1 GCA_028684345.1 Tepidiphilus sp.
GCACGATGGCGTCGAGCGCTTCTTCGATCGCCCAGCGCCCCTGGTCGGCGATGAGGCCGGTTTCTTCCGCCAGCGGGATGAAGCGCACCGGCGGCACGCTCCCCAGGGTGGGGTGGTTCCAGCGCATCAGGGCTTCGGCGCCGACGATCTTGCTCGTCTCCAGGCTGACTTTCGGCTGGTAGACCAGGCGCAACTGCCCGGCCTGGGGCGCATCGCGCAGGGCGGCGATGAGCCGTTCGCGCTCGTGCACGGTTTCTTCGAACGCGGGGTCGAAGAAGGTGAGGCGCGGTACGTCGAGCGATGGCGCCATGCGCAGAGTGAGCATGGCGCGGCGCAAGAGGGTTGCCGCGGCGTTGCCGTGCTGCGGCGCCTGCGCGAAGGCAGCCCGGCCGGAAAAGCTCAGAGGGTAGTCGTCGAGTTCGAGCGGCGCGAGCAGCGCCTGTAACAGACGTTTCGCTTGCCGCGATAGGGCGTCGCCTTCCCCGGGGAGAATGACGAGAAAACTCCCGCTGCCCCAGTAGCCGGCGTTCATCGGTTCGGCGACTTCCTCGCGCAGACGTTCGCCGAGCTGGCGATACACCCGGTCGGCAAAGTCGTAGCCGGCGAGACTCTCGAGTCGGGTGTGCGGTTCGATTTGCATGAGCAGGACCGCCAGGGGGGTCGCGCCTTGCGCAAGTAGCGTCTCCAGCCGGCGGATCATACTCGGACGGTGCGGCAGACCGACGATGGGGTGATGCGTCGTGAAGTATTCGAGGTCGCGTGCCTGCTGCAGCAGCAGGGTTTCCTGCTGCCGTACCGCTTGGCGCTGGCGGTTGTGCTTGGCGCGCACTTCCAGATGGTTGAGGATGCGTTGCACCACCTCGACTGCGTCGAAGGGCTTGGTGATGAAGTCGCGCGCGCCGGCGGCGAGCGCTCGCTCGCGCGAGGCATCGTCGATCTGCGCGGTGAGGACGATCACCGGCAGATAATCGTCGGCAGGTAGCTGCGACTTGAGCCGTTCCATCACCGCGTAGCCGTCGAGGTGCGGCATGCGCAGGTCGAGCAGCATGAGATCGAAATTGCCTGTCTGCCAGGCGTCGAGCGCCTCGCGCGGGTCGGTACGGCTGGTGACATGGGTGAAACCGGCTTCGTCGAGGATCGCTTCGAGCAAGGCGACGTTGGCGGCGTTGTCGTCGACGATCAGGATCTCGGCTTCGGTGAGCGGCTGGTCGGGCAGGATCATGCACTCGGCTCCCGGGTGGGCGGCAGCGCGTGCGACGGCGCCGTCATCAGGTTTTCTTGCCGCAGCGGGCGGGGGTGTCGTCGGTGCGCCCGTTGGGCGTCGGTAGTCGGGGGGCTCGTGACGGTGCGGCCTCGTCGGCAGCGGCCGGCAGGGTGAAGGCGAAGCGCGAACCTTCGCCGGGACGGCTCTGCACCACGAACTGCCCACCCATCTGCTCCACGAGCTGGCGCGCGATGATCAGGCCAATGCCCGTTCCTTCGACCGGGCCTCGTTCCTGCCCCAGCCGGCTGAAGGGTTGGAAGAGTTCGTCGAGCCGTTCCGGCTCGATGCCGATGCCGGTGTCGGCGACTTCGATCCACCACTGCCCGGCCGGGCCTTCGTGTTCGCCCGGCGGCAGGACACGTAGGTGGATCTCCCCGTCGGGGCGATTGTACTTGACCGCGTTGCTCAGCAGGTTGAGCAGCACTTGTTTGGTGCGGGTGAAATCGGCCCAGACCTGCCCCAGCGCGGCGCCCTGGCTGTGATCGAACACGCGGATGCCGCGTTCGTCGGCCAGCGGCGCGACCAGTTCCAGCGTTTCGTCGATGAGGGGGCGCAGCGCCACCGGTTCGAGCGAGAACGACAGGCGCCCGGCCTCGATGCGCGCCAGATCGAGCACGTCATTGACGAGGGCGAGCAGATGCTGTCCGCTGCGGTGGATCTGCGCAACGTGCCGCCGCTGCCGTTCGCTGAGTGGCTCGCGCTTGCCTTGCAGCAGCAGCTGCGAAAACCCGATGATGGCGTTCAGGGGCGTGCGCAGTTCGTGCGACATGCGCGAGAGGAACTCGGATTTCGCCCGGTTGGCGTGCTGCGCTTCTTCCATGGCCGCATGCAGGGCGCTCGTGTCGGAGAGAATGCCGATGAAATGAATGCCGTCTGCGAACGTGACCTCGCTCACCGCCAGGTGGAAGGGGAATTCGCTGCCGTCGGCGCGCCGCCCGCGAGCTTCGCGGCCGATGCCGATGACACGGGCCTCGCGCGTGCGCAGGTAGCGCTCGAGATAGCCATCGTGGGCTTCGGCCCAGGGGGCCGGCATCAGGAGGGAGACGTTCTTTCCCAGCACGTCGGACGCACGGTAACCAAAGAGGCGCTCGGCCGCGCGGTTGAACGACTGGATGCGCCCGCGGGTGTCGATGCGGATGATGCCGGCGGCGGCGGTCTCGAGGATCGCCTGCAACTCGTTTGCCAAGGCTTCCTGCCGGTTCATGGCCTCGCGGTATTCGAACGCCTGCAGGCGGGCCATGAGCAGCTTCTCGGCCATGGCGGCGAGCTCGCCCAGAGTTTCTCGTTCCTCCTCCGTGAGGGTGCGCGGTTTGGTGTCCATCACGCACAGGGTGCCCACGGCCTGACCGTCGATCCGGATCGGGTAGCCGGCGTAGAAACGGATGCCGGACGGGCCGGCGACGAGCGGATGGTCGGCGAAACGCGGATCCTGGCGCGTGTCTTCGAGCAGCAGGCGATTTTCGGGGGCGTCGAGGGTATACGCGCAGAAGGTCTGGTGCCGCGGCAGGCGATCCAGGCCGATGCCCGTGCGCGCTTTGACGCAGAGCGTGTCGGCATCGATGAAGGAGAGTAGGGCGATGGGCGCTTGCAGGAAGCGCGCTGCCAATTTGGCGATCAGGTCGTAACGGGATTCAGGGCGGTGCCGAAAATCTGCAGTCGCTCCAGGGCGGCTAGGCGTGCAGTTTCAGTGGAAGAGATGCCTGAGGTCATGGAATTCACCGGGCCGATCATGAGCGTTCGTGCGCTCACGGAAGGGCGGAGCTGTCGTCATCTAGGCTGGCGGCCACCACCCGATTGCGCCCGGCCTGCTTGGCGCGATAGAGCGCGGCGTCGGCGCGCGCGAGGGCGACTTCGGGGGAGGGGTCTTCGGGCAGCAGTTCGCTGGCGCCGATGCTTACCGTCATGCGCAGTTCGGGGTGTTGGGGCACGCGGCAGTAGGAGGCCACGGCGTGGCGGATGCGCTCGGCGAGCAGAAGCGCGCCGGCAAGATCGGTGTGCGGCAGGAGCACGGCGAATTCTTCGCCGCCGACGCGGCCGGCGAGATCGGAGCTGCGCAGCGAATCGCGCAGGATCTCGGCAAAGGAGCGCAGCACGGCATCGCCTACGGCGTGCCCGTAGCGGTCGTTCACCGCTTTGAAGTGATCGAGATCGAGCATCAGGACGGCGCAACGGTCCCCTTTGCGGGCCACGCGTTCGCCGGCAAGCAGCAGGGCGGTGAAGAACCGGCGGCGATTGGCCAAGCCCGTAAGCGGATCGGTCTCGGCCTGGTGCCGAAGCTCTTCCTGCATGGCCTTGATCTGCGTGATGTCGGTGAAGACGACCACGGCGCCGCTTCCTGGCACGGGCGTGGCGGTGAGCAGCACGGGGATCAGGTGCCCATCACGGTGGTGGAAGTAGCTTTCCTTCCGTGCGATGATTTTGTTTTCCAGCATGGCACGGAGCACGGGGCATTCCTGGCGCGGATGGGGCGTGCCGTCGGGGTGCTGACCGTGGATCGTCTGATGGGCGTAGAGCCCGAGGACTTCGCTGGCGCGGTAGCCGAGGATACGCTCCGCCGCGGGGTTCCAGAAGACGATCGCACCGTCCGTGTCGATGCCGAAAATGCCTTCGCCGACGGCATCGAGCAGCGTCTTCAGGGTCTGCGCTCGCTCGGCGGCGATCCTCGAGGCTTCCTGGGCGCGGCGGATGGCGCGCTTGTACTCGGTGACGTCCATCACCAGGCCGACGAGGTAGCGTGCCCGGCCGTTTTCGTCGAACAGGGGGGTGATGGAGGCCGAGAACTCGCGCCAGCCGTGGGCGGTAGCCATC
>JAQUGB010000162.1 GCA_028684345.1 Tepidiphilus sp.
TTCAAGCGCACGAGCGGCGTGCGCCCGATAGATGTGGGATTGTCGGCAAACCAGTTGGCCATCACTCCGTCTCCTTTGACATGCGGTGCCCCCATGATACCGCGCGCCGTACCGTCGCCCTACAACCTACCGCTCGAAGCTCATGACGGTTCGGGAATAACACCGCAGGCGAGCATTTTTCGATACGCGAACAAAATTTCTGACGGGCTCCTCGCATCCGTGTTTCAGACACTCTGCTCCTGACCGTTCACGTTTTCGTCACCTGCGCGTGACACCACGGTGACGGCCGAATTCCTACACTTGGGAACTTCGCCTTCATCCGGTTCCGTTGCATCATGCCGCTGCTCCGTCACGCTCAAGCCCGATTCCTTTCGCTGATCCTCCTCGCCTGGCTGCTCGTCTTTTTCCTCACCCGAACGGGCTTGCTCCTGGTGCACCCGAACGAGGCGGTGCATGCGCCGCTCGACGTCGTGCGACTCTACGGCGTCGGGCTGGCTTACGACTTCGCTTTCCTCATCTACGCGGCCTTGCCGCTCGCCTTCTACCTCTTCGTACTGTGTCCCAACCGGCTGTGGGCCACGCGGGCGCACCGCGCCTTCCTTTATGCGCTCACGGCTTCGAGCCTCTTCGCCATGCTCTTCGTGGCCACGGCCGAATACTTTTTCTGGGACGAATTCGGCGCGCGGTTCAACTTCATCGCCGTGGATTACCTCGTCTACACCACCGAAGTGATCGACAACATCCGCGAATCCTACCCCGTGGGGCGGCTGATCGCAGGGCTTGCCGTGCTCGCACTCGCGCTGACCTTCGCCCTGCGCCGGGCGATCGCCCGCGCGCTGGATGCCCCGCCCCTGCCGCTCAAACGGGGCCTTGCCGCCTTCGCCGGGCTGGTGGTGCTCGCTGCCCTCGATGCGGGCTTCGTCGACCAGGATTTCCCCATGGGGCAGGAACAGAACACCTATCGGCGCGAACTCTCCGGCAACGGGCCGTACCAGTTCTTCGCAGCCTTTCGCAACAACGAGATCGACTATCGGCGCTTCTACGCCACCCTGCCCGAAGTCGACACGGGGCCGGTCTTGCGCGAAGCGCTCGCCGAGCCCAACGCGACCTTCCTCAGCCAGGATCTCCTCGACCCGCGCCGACGCATCGTCAACGGCGGCCCAGAGCTGCGGCGCAACATCATTCTCGTGACGGTGGAGAGCCTCAGCGCCAAGTTCCTCGGCAGCAACGGCGATCGGCGCGGACTCACTCCCAACCTCGACGCCCTGCGCCGCGAAAGTCTCTATTTCAACGATTTCTACGCCACCGGCACCCGCACCGACCGCGGTCTGGAGGCGGTCACCCTGTCGGTGCCGCCCACGCCGGGCCGTTCCATCGTCAAGCGCATCGGGCGCGAGAGCGGCTACGCCAGCCTGGGCCAGCAGCTCGTGGCCAAGGGTTACGACGCCGTCTTCGTCTATGGCGGGCGCGGCTACTTCGACAACATGAACGCCTTCTTCAGCGGCAACGGCTACCGCATCGTCGACCAGAGCAGCGTGCCCGAGTCCGAGATCCACTTCAAGAACGCCTGGGGCATGGCCGACGAGGATCTCTACGCCCAGGCGATGAAAGTGGCCGACCAGGACCATGCCGCCGGCAGACCCTTCTTCCTGCACCTCATGACCACCTCGAACCATCGCCCCTATACCTATCCCGACGGGCGCATCGACATCCCTTCGGGCAAGGGGCGCGACGGGGCGGTGAAATACACCGACTACGCCATCGGCAAGTTCCTGAGCGAGGCGCGCGACAAACCCTGGTTCAAGGATACGATCTTCGTCTTCCTCGCCGATCACACCGCCGGCAGCGCCGGCCATGAAGACCTGCCGGTGGCGAACTACCACATTCCGCTCTTCATCTACGCGCCGGGTTTCATCACCCCGCGCGAGGTCTCGGCGCTGACGAGCCAGATCGACCTCGCGCCCACCCTGCTCGGCCTACTGCACATGGACTACGTCTCCACCTTCTACGGGCGCGACGTGCTGCGCGACGAGACCCGCCCGGGGCGCGCCCTCATCGGCAACTATCAGCATCTGGGGCTTTTCGACGGCAAGGATCTGGCGATCCTCAGCCCGCGCAAGAAGATCCGCCTGCGCAAAAATGCCGCCGAGCGCGCAGAACACGAGTGTGCGGCCTCGCCGGAAGACCCCCTCATGCGCCACGCCATCGCCTACTATGAAGGGGCGAGCCACGCTTTCCGCAACGGCCTGCTCGCTTGGCGAACGCAGGAGCACGCACTGGCTGAAACGCCGAGCGGGCAACCGATGCCGGCCGCGGGCGTCTCGGCGAACCGTCACCAACGGGTGCAGCGCCAGGCGAGCGGAGCGCGAGAGACGAGGCCTCTCGAATGGATGGGCAAACCTCCGGACACCGGAGAACGTCCCCATGCAGCCGCGCGGTAGGCCCAACGAGGCGCCCCAGGGGACCACGGCCACCCGCTTTATCGACAAGCCGCACTATAATTGTCGGGTGCCTCGAGCAACCGTCACGAGCTCAGGCCAAGCCAAGTGCCCGGGGCTGCGGTCCAGGGAACATATCGGATGGTTCGACGAGCATCCGGGCATCGCATGGCGCCGCCATACAGCCCTACGAGGGGCATTGGAGGCGCCCTGCGCAATCGTGCGCGTCCCCCGCACCTTGCACCCGATCCTTCATTCTCACGGAGTCCCTGCATGAGTACCCGCCACTGCCGCCTTCTCATCCTCGGTTCCGGCCCCGCCGGCTACACCGCCGCCATCTACGCCGCCCGCGCCAACCTCGAACCCGTCCTCATCACGGGGCTCGCCCAGGGCGGTCAGCTCATGACCACGACCGAAGTCGACAACTGGCCCGCCGAGCCCGAAGGCGTTCAGGGACCGGAGCTCATGGAACGCTTCGAGAAACACGCCCGCCGCTTCGGTACCGAGATTGTGTTCGACCACATCCACGCCGCCGATCTCTCGCAACGCCCTTTTCGCCTCGAGGGCGATGCCGGCAGCTACACGTGCGACGCACTCATCATCGCCACCGGCGCCACCGCCAAGTACCTCGGCTTGCCATCCGAGGAAAAATTCATGGGACGGGGCGTGTCGGCCTGCGCCACCTGCGACGGGTTTTTCTACAAGAATGAGGACGTCGCCGTGATCGGCGGTGGCAACACCGCCGTCGAAGAGGCGCTCTATCTCGCCAACATCGCGCGCAAGGTCACCCTGGTGCATCGCCGCCAGCAGTTTCGCGCCGAAAAGATCATGATTGACAAGCTCATGGAAAAAGTCGCCGCCGGCAAGATCGAACTGGTGCTCGACAGCGTGGTCGATGAGATTCTGGGCGACGACTCCGGCGTGACCGGGGTACGGGTGAAGAACGTGGTCGACGGCGGCACACGCGAGATCCCCGTCAAAGGCGTGTTCGTCGCCATCGGACACAAGCCCAATACCGACCTCTTCGTCGGCCAGCTCGACATGGAGAACGGTTACATCGTCACGCGCGGCGGTCGTCACGGCAACGCCACGGCCACCTCGATCGAAGGGGTTTTCGCCGCCGGCGACGTGCAAGATCAAGTCTATCGCCAGGCCGTGACCAGCGCCGGCACGGGCTGCATGGCGGCGCTCGATGCCGAGCGCTACCTCGACGGCGTGGGAAGCTGAGCCCGATGGCCCGCCCGCGTCCTCCGGCCTGGGCGGCACCTTTGGCCGCGCTCAAAAAGCAAGGCTCGACCCGGGTCGGCGCTGCGCCCTCGAAGTCGATCCCTGAAGAAGCGGATTGGCGCGCGGGCGTTCGCCCGCTTACGTTCACCCCGCGGGTGGAGCCCGAGCGCCCGCGCCCGGCGCCGGTGCCGCAGCAAAAGCTCGCCGACGAGCGCACCCTCCTCGCCGAAGAGCTGCTCGCTCCGCTGGAACTCGAAGACTGGCTGGAAGCCGACGAGAGCACCCACTTCCTGCGCCCCGGCGTGCCGCGGCGAGTGCTCATCGACCTGCGGCGCAGCCGCTGGGCCCTGCAAGGCGAAGTCGACCTGCATGGCCTCACGCGGCTCGAGGCGCGCGAGGC
>JAQUGB010000163.1 GCA_028684345.1 Tepidiphilus sp.
CTGCGGCTCAATTGCGCCGTGCCATGGAGCGAACGCGTCGAGCACGCCTTGATGACGCTGGGCCGTCTGGCTGCCTCCGCAGAGGTCGTTTCGCGGTAAGCTCCTTCTTTTTTGCATTGTCTGAGGACGATCGGATGAAGGTGCTGGTGACCGGCGCGGCCGGCTATATCGGTTCGCATACCTGCGTGGAACTCTTGATGGCGGGCCACGAAGTGGTGGCGCTCGACAATTTCTCCAACAGCCACCCCGAGGCGCTCGCGCGCGTGGCCGAACTGGCCAGGCGCGCGCCGACGGTGATCGAGGCCGATGTGCGCGACTGCGACACGCTCGTGCGCGTGCTCGAGCGGCACGGCTGCACGGCGGTGATCCACTTCGCCGGCTTGAAGGCCGTGGGCGAATCGGTGGCGCAGCCGCTTGCCTATTACGACAACAACGTGCTCGGTACCCTGCGTCTGCTGGAGGCGATGCAGGCGTGCGGCGTGAAGACGCTCGTCTTCAGCTCCTCGGCCACGGTCTATGGCGAACCGCAGCGTCTGCCGCTCACCGAAGATCACCCCTTGAGCGCTACCAACCCGTACGGCCGCACCAAGCTGGTGGTCGAAGAGATGCTGCGCGACCTCTTCCGCGCCCAGCCCGATTGGCGCATCGCCCTGTTGCGCTATTTCAACCCCGTGGGCGCGCACCCTTCCGGGCGCATCGGCGAGGACCCGGGCGGCGTGCCCAACAACCTCATGCCCTACGTGGCCCAGGTGGCGGTGGGGCGGCTGCCGAAACTGCGCGTCTTCGGCAACGACTACCCCACTCCCGACGGTACGGGGGTGCGCGACTACCTGCACGTGGTGGACCTGGCGCTGGGACACTTGGCGGCGCTGCGCACGCTTGCCGCCGAGCCGCCGCAATGTCTGGCGGTGAACCTCGGCACCGGCCGGGGCCATAGCGTGCTCGAACTCGTGCGCGCCTTCGAGCAGGCGAGCGGCCGCGCGATCCCTTACGAGATCGTTCCGCGCCGCCCCGGCGACGTCGCCGCGTGCTGGGCCGATCCGAGCCTGGCGGCCGAGCGCCTCGGCTGGCGCGCCGCGCGCGGGCTCGAAGAGATGTGCCGCGACGCCTGGCGCTGGCAGCAAGCCAACCCTCATGGCTATGCGAAGACCGGAGGATAAAGGGATTCATATGGCAAGCCTTTGATGTTTTATATAAAACGCATGACGTGCGGGGTAGAATCGCACGATCTCCCTTCCCATTTCATGGATCATGAGCGCGAACGACCGTATCCTCAATGCCCAGCTGCGCGGCAAGATCATGTCGGCCGACGAGGCCGCGGCCCTGATTCCTTCCGGCGTGAACGTCGGCATGAGCGGATTCACCGGCGCCGGTTACCCCAAAGTGGTGCCCGCGGCGCTGGCCAAGCGCATCCTCGACGCGAACCTGCGCGGACAGCGTTTCAAGATCAGCGTATGGACCGGCGCCTCCACCGCCCCCGAGCTCGACGGGGCGCTGGCCATGGTCGATGGCATCGAAATGCGCCTGCCCTACCAGTCCGACCCCACCTGCCGCAAGCGCATCAACGCCGGCGAGATGGAGTACATCGACATACACCTCTCGCACGTGGCGCAATTCGTCTGGGGCGGGTTCCTCGGCAAGCTTGACATCGCCGTGGTCGAGGTGGCGGGCATCACCGAAGACGGCCTGCTGATTCCTTCATCCTCGGTGGGCAACAACAAGACCTGGCTCGATCTGGCCGACAAGATCATCCTCGAGGTCAATGCCTGGCAAAACCCCGAGCTCGAGGGCATGCACGACATCTACTACGGCACGGCCCTGCCGCCGCACCGCAAGCCCATTCCCATCCTGCAGTCGGCCGATCGCATCGGCATCCCCTATTACCGCGTCGACCTCGACAAAGTGATCGCGGTGGTGGAAACCAACCATCCCGACCGCAACACCCCCTTCTCCCCGCCGGACGAAAATTCGCGCCGCATCGCCGGCCACATCCTCGAATTCCTGCAACACGAGGTGAAAAAAGGGCGGCTGCCGGAAAACCTCCTGCCGCTGCAATCTGGCGTGGGCAACGTGGCGAACGCCGTGATGGCGGGGCTGCGCGACGGCCCCTTCGAGAATCTCACCGCCTACACGGAGGTGTTGCAAGACGGCATGCTCGAGCTGATCCGCTGCGGCAAGCTCACCTGTGCCTCGGCCACTTCCTTCTCCCTCAGCCCGGACGCGCTCTCCGAGCTCAACGCCAACCTGAAAGACTTCAAAAACAAGATCCTGCTGCGGCCGCAGGAGATCTCGAACCATCCCGAAGTCATCCGGCGCCTGGGCGTCATCGCCATGAACGGCTTGATCGAGGCCGACATCTACGGCAACGTCAACTCGACCCACATCATGGGTACCTCGATCATGAACGGCATCGGCGGCTCGGGCGACTTCGCGCGCAACGCCTTCATCTCGATCTTCATGACGCCCTCGAGCGCCAAGGGCGGCACCATCTCCTGCATCGTGCCCATGGTCTCGCACGTGGATCACACGGAGCACGACGTGCAGGTGATCGTCACCGAACAGGGCTTGGCCGATCTGCGCGGCCTCTCGCCCAAGCAGCGCGCCCGCACCATCATCGAGAATTGCGCCCATCCCAACTTCAAGCCGGCGCTGCGTGAATACTTCGAGCGGGCGCTGCGCTACTCGCCGGGCAAGCACACGCCGCACCTGCTCGACGAGGCGTTCACCTTCCTGCCCAACTGGATGGCGAACAAGGCCGCGCGCGAAGCCTGGCGCGACGATTCGCTGGTGCAGGCCGACGCCTGGCGCAAGTGAGGGTCGTCCCGGTGGCACGGGTCACCGGGAGCCTGTTCGTCACCGCGGAAAAGCGTTTTCCGGCCGTACGATCCGCAACCGCGGGGCGATGCGGCGGTGGTGCGCGAGGCGCAGGAGCGCCTTGTCGCGGGTGATGAGAAGCGGCGCGTAGGCGAGCGCGCAGACGAGGAATTTCTGGTCGTCGGGATCGCGGCAGCGCGCCGGAGCCTCCAGCTCGGGGAGGGGCAGTTCGCGCCGCAACGCCCCATAGGCGGCGCGGGCCGCCGCCGCGCGCCGGGGGTCGAATTCTGGGCGCTCGAGCACGCAGTCCCATTCGGCGCGCATCGGCGGCGTGGCAACCGGCACGAGGCGGCCGGCGGCGAGCGCTGCGGCCAGCCCGGCGAGCGCCGGGTCGGCGAAGTACCACAACGCCAGCGCTACGTTGGTGTCGAGCACCACCGCCCGCTCTGCAGCGGCTGTGCCGGTTGGTTCGTTCAGATGCGCACCTTCACGTAAGAGCCGGGAGCATCCTCGATCACGGGGAGTTTCCCGTTGGCCGGGTCGCGCGCCGGCACGCGCGTGTCGTCCTGCGCCGCCAGCCATTCGTTCCAGTTGGGCCACCACGAACCCGGCTGATGTTCGGCGCTGCGCAGCCACTCGTCCGGATCCTCGGGCAGGGGCGTGACCGGGTTGGTCCAGTAGCCGTACTTGTTCGCCGCGGGCGGGTTGACGATGCCGGCGATGTGGCCCGAACCGCCGAGCACGAAGCGCACAGGCGCGCCCGTGAGCCTACGGGCGCCCTTGTAGGTGGTACGCCACGGGGCGATGTGGTCCTCGACCGTGGAGATGAAATAGCACGGGTGCTTGATCTTGCCCAGGTCGATCGGTGTGCCGAGGATCTCGATTCCGCCCGGTTCGACGAGCTTGTTTTCGATGTACATCTTGCGCAGATAGAAACTGTGCATCGCCGCGGGCATGCGGGTGGAGTCGGAGTTCCAGTACAGCAGGTCGAAGGGGAAAGGCTCCTTGCCGAGCAGGTAGTTGTTCACCACGAAGGACCAGATGAGGTCGTTGGCGCGCAGCATGTTGAAGGTGGTGGCCATCTCCGAGCCTTCGAGGTAGCCCCGTTCCTGCATCTTCTTCTCCAGCGCCGCCACGGTCTCGGGCGTGGTGAATACGCCCAGTTCGCCGGGTTCGGAGAAGTCGATGAGGGTGGTGAGGAAGGTGGTCGAGCCGAGGCGCTTTTGCCGTTTGC
>JAQUGB010000164.1 GCA_028684345.1 Tepidiphilus sp.
CTGCGCCGCGCCGCCCTCGACGAGAAAACGCGCATTCGCCGTTTGATGATCGTCGACCGCATGAGGAAAGGGCACCAGCACCGCCCCCACACCGACGGCGGCGAGCTCCGCCACCGTCATCGCCCCGGCGCGCGACACGACCAGATCGGCCTGCCCGAGCGCAGCGCCCATGTCCTCGATGAAGGGAAGCAACCGAGCCTCCAGGCCATGCCGGGCATACGCCTCTTGCAAAGCCGGGAAGTGTACCCTGCCCGACTGGTGTGTCACCAGAGGGCGCTCGATCGGATCGAGGCACGCGAGCGCCGCCGGCACCGTCTCGTTGAGCGCCCTGGCGCCGAGACTCCCACCCACCACCAGCACGCGCAGGGGTCCTTGCCGCCCGGTAAAACGCACCTCGGGTGGTGGTAGCGTGGTGAGCTCCCGGCGCACCGGATTGCCCACCCAGCGCCCCCCCGGCAACACACCGGGGAACCCCGTGAGCACGGTGTCAGCCACGCGCGCCAACACCCGATTCGCCAAGCCCGCCACGGCGTTTTGCTCGTGCACCACGAGCGGGATGCCACGCAGGCGCGCCGCCGCCGCTCCAGGAAAACTCACGTACCCCCCCATGCCGAGCACCACGCTCGGGCGCACTTCTCCCAGCAGACGCAGAGCGCGCGCTATCGCCACCGTCAAGGAAAACGGCAGCTTCAGTTTGCGCCCCATCCCCTTGCCGCGCAAGGCGCCGAAACCGAGAGAAACGAATTCGAATCCGCGAGGCGGCACGAGCTGGGATTCCATCGCCCCGTCGTTCCCGAGCCAGACCACCCGCCAGGCACGTTCGCGCAGACATTCGGCCACGGCCAACGCCGGGAAGATGTGCCCGCCGGTCCCTCCGGCCATCACGAGTACGGTGTGCCCGCTCATACTTGTATGCCGCGCCGCAAACAGCGCAGCTCCCAGTCGGCCCGCAGCACCACGGCCATTGCCGCGAGGTTGGCGATGATGCTCGACCCTCCGTAGCTCATGAAAGGCAGCGTCAGCCCCTTGGTCGGCAACAGCCCGACATTCACCCCCATGTTGATGAACGTCTGCACGCCAATCCACAGCCCGATGCCGAACACCGCCAGCCCGGAAAAATACTGCTCCACGCACACCAGGCCTCGGCCGATGGAAAACGTACGCCAGATCACCACCGCGAAGAGCGCCACCACGGCACACACCCCCACCAACCCCAGCTCCTCGCCGACGACTGCGAACAGGAAATCGGTATGCGCCTCGGGTAGGTAGAGGAGTTTTTCCACGCTGCCACCCAACCCGACACCGAACCACTCGCCACGACCGAAGGCGATGAGGGCATGTGTGAGTTGATAGCCCTTGCCCAAAGGATCGGCCCACGGATCGAGGAAGGCGAAGAGGCGCTGACTCCGATATTCGGAACTCAGGATCAAAACCGCGAAAGCCGCTCCTGCCAGCAGGATCAAAGCAAAAAAGATACGCAGCTTCAAACCGCCCAGGAAGAGCACGCCGAAAGCGATGGCGCTGATCACGGCAAACGCCCCGAAATCGGGTTGCAGCAGCAACAGTACCCCCACGAGCACCACGACGAAGGCGAGCGGCAAGAAACCACGCCAGAAACTGGCCATGAACCGCAACTTGCGCACCGTGTAGTCCGCGGCGTAGAACGACACGAAGAGTTTCATGAATTCGGACGGTTGAAAGTTGATCGGCCCCAGCGGGATCCAGCGGCGCGAGCCATTGACCACTTTGCCGATCCCTGGTAGCAACACCAAGATCAGCAGCACCACGCCCAGCAAGAAGAGCCAAGGCGTCAGCGACTGCCACACCCGCATCGGCACCTGAAAGGCCATCCAGGCCACGCCCGCGCCCAGCAGCACGAACACCGCCTGGCGTATGAGGAAATAGTTCGCTCTGCCCCCCGTGGCAGGAGACTCCTCGGCGAGCGCGATGCTCGCCGAGTAGACCATCACCAGTCCCATGAGGGTGAGCGCCGTCACTGCCCAAAAGAGCGACAGATCGAATTCGCCGAATCGGGCCACCGGTCCCCGTTCTACATGATGGGGTGCCGAGGGGGTGAGCCGATCGCCTCGCCGTCCGAACCAGCGGCGCATCAACGTTTCGGCCATCGCCCCCCCTCATCCGGCAACGATCGGATCGCCGCCAGAAAGACTTGGGCACGATGCGCGTAGTCGCGAAACATGTCGAGGCTCGCGCACGCCGGCGACAGCAGCACCGCCTCCCCCGGTTGGGCCGCCGCATCGGCCGCCTCGACGGCCTCGGGCAGCGAAGTACAGCGCCGGGTCGGCACGCCCACTTGGATGAAGGCTGCCTCCAGCGCCGGGGCATCGCGCCCGATCAGGAGCGCCAGACGCACCCGGCCGCGCGCCGCCTGCGCGAGCGGTGCGAACGACTGCCCTTTGCCATCGCCTCCGGCGATCAGGATCACGGGCTCATCGAACCCGGCGAGCGCCGCGATCGTCGCTCCCACGTTCGTGCCTTTCGAATCGTCGATGAAGCGCGCCCCGTCGGCGCGCACCGCCACCGTCTCGACCCGGTGGGGCAATCCCTGGAAAGTTACCAATCCCTCGATCGCCACCTCGGGCGCCACGCCCATCGCCTCGGCGAGCGCAAGCGCCGCGAGTGCGTCGATCTCGTTGTGCCGCCCGGGCAAGGGCAAGGCCGAGCGGGGCGCGAGCCGCTGGCGGCCGTGCACGAACCAGCCCGATTCCACACCGAAATCGGCCTCCGAGGGGGGAGCATCGCTGCCCACCGTCACGCGCCGCGGCGCGCTGCAGGCCATCTCGCGCACCAGCGCATCGTCGCGCACCACCACCGCCGTCTCCACGCCCTGGTAGACGCGCGCCTTGAGCGCGGCGTAGGTCTCGAGCGAGCCATGCCGATCGAGGTGATCCTCGGTGACGTTCAACACCACCGCCGCGTGCGCCACGAACGACCCGGCCGTCTCCAGCTGGAAGCTCGATACTTCCAGCACCCATACCTCAGGCCAGGGCAACCCTGCCTCCTCGCGCTCGCGCGCGGCGGTGAGGATGGCCGGGGCGATGTTGCCGGCAGCGAGCGCATCGAGGCCGGCGTGCCGCAACAGGTGCGCCGTGAGCGCCGTGGTCGTGGTCTTGCCGTTGGTCCCGGTCACCGCCACCAGACGCCCCGGTCGGCCACGCGCCTGCCAAGCTTCGTGAAAGAGCGCCAGTTCCCCCTGCACGGGAATGCCACGCGCCCGCGCCTCCCTGCACAGCGGCAATTCGGGCGACAGCCCCGGCGAGAGCCACACCCGCTCTACGCCCTCGAGCAGCGCTTCCTCGAAGGGCCGACCCAGCACCATGGAGTCGGACGGCAGCAGGGCGCGCAAGCCGGCGGCGGCCAGCGGCTGCCCCCGCGTATCGGCCGCGCGCACGGCGACGCCGCGATGCGCAAGCCAGCGCACCATCGCCTCACCGCTCGAACCGAGTCCCAGTACCAGATCCATCGCCACTCACCGCAGTTTCAGGGTGGAAAGCCCAAAGAGCACCAACATCAAGGTGACGATCCAGAAGCGGATCACCACCTGGGTCTCTTTCCAGCCCCCCAGTTCGAAATGATGGTGCAGCGGCGCCATGCGCAGAATGCGCTTGCCCCCGGACCATTTGAAATAGCCCACCTGCAGCATCACCGACAGCGCCTCGGCGACGAACAAACCGCCCATGATGAAGAGCACCAGTTCCTGCCGCACGATCACGGCGATGGTCCCCATGGCCGCGCCCAGCGCGAGCGCCCCCACGTCCCCCATGAATACCTGCGCCGGATGGGCGTTGAACCACAAAAACCCCAGCCCCGCGCCGCACAGTGCCCCGCAGAAGACCGCGAGTTCCCCCGCCCCGGGGATATAGGGCACCCCCAGGTAGCGGGCGAAGACGGCGTGTCCTGCCACATAGGAGAAAATCGCCAGCGCCCCGGTCACCATCACGGCCGGCGTCACTGCCAGACCATCGAGCCCGTCGGTGAGATTGACCGCATGGCCGGTACCGTTGATGACGAAGTAGGAAAGCA
>JAQUGB010000165.1 GCA_028684345.1 Tepidiphilus sp.
GACGCAGCATCTCACCGATGCGCTCGCCCAGCGCCCGTGCGGCACGGCCGAGGTGGGTCTCGAGGATCTGACCGATGTTCATGCGCGAGGGCACGCCCAAGGGGTTCAAGACGATGTCGACGGGGCGACCGTCGGCCATGAAGGGCATGTCCTCGACCGGGACGATCTTGGAGACCACGCCCTTGTTACCGTGGCGACCGGCCATCTTGTCGCCGGGCTGCAGCCGCCGCTTGACGGCGAGGTAGACCTTCACCATCTTGAGCACACCCGGGGGCAATTCATCGCCCTGGGTGAGCTTGCGGCGCTTGTGCTCGAAGGCTTCGTCGAAGGCCTTGCGCATCTTCTCGAGACCGTCGCGCACGGCTTCGAGCTGGGCGGCGAGCGTCTCGTCCTCGACGCGGATGTCGAACCACTGATACGGCTCGAGCGCATCGAGATAGGATTCTTCGATGAGGCTGCCTTTGGCCAGGCGCTGCGGCCCCCCGTTGGCTTTTTGTCCGACGAGCAGACGGCGCACACGATGGAAGGCGTCGCGCTCGAAGATGCGCATCTGGTCGTTGAGGTCTTTGCGATAGGCCCGCAGCTGGTCGTCGATGATGGACTGCGCCCGCTTGTCGCGCTCGATGCCCTCGCGGGTGAAGACGAGCACGTCGATGACGGTGCCGCTCATGCCGGTGGGCACGCGCAGCGAGGAGTCTTTCACGTCGGAGGCTTTCTCGCCGAAAATCGCCCGCAGGAGTTTTTCCTCCGGCGTGAGCTGGGCTTCGCCCTTGGGGGTGACCTTGCCCACCAGCACGTCGCCCGCCTTGACTTCGGCACCGATGTGGATGATGCCGGATTCGTCGAGCCGGCCAAGCTGCGCTTCGCCCAGGGAGGCGATGTCGCGCGTGATCTCCTCGGGTCCGAGCTTGGTGTCGCGCGCCACCACCGTGAGCTCCTCGATGTGGATCGAGGTGAAGCGGTCCTCGGCCACCACGCGCTCGGAGATGAGGATGGAGTCCTCGAAGTTGTAGCCGTTCCACGGCATGAAGGCCACGAGTACGTTCTGCCCCAGGGCGAGCTCGCCGAGGTCGGTCGAGGCGCCGTCGGCGATGATGTCGCCGGACGTGATCACGTCGCCCTTGCGCACGATGGGGCGCTGGCTGATGTTGGTGTTCTGGTTGGAGCGCGTGAATTTGGTGAGGTTATAAATGTCGACCCCGACCTCGCCCGGAGCAGTTTCGTCGTCGTGCACGCGCACGACGATGCGCTTGGCGTCGACGTAGTCGACCACCCCCCCGCGGCGCGCGCGCACGACCGTGCCCGAGTCGGCCGCGGCGATGCGCTCCATGCCGGTGCCCACCAGCGGTTTTTCGGGGCGCAGGCAGGGCACGGCCTGACGCTGCATGTTCGCGCCCATGAGCGCACGGTTGGCGTCGTCGTGTTCGAGGAAGGGAATGAGGGAGGCGGCCACCGAAACGATCTGCTGCGGCGCCACGTCCATCAGCTGCACCTGATCCGGCGGCACCATGACAAATTCGCCCTTCTGCCGGCAGGAGACGAGCGCGCCGGTGAGCCGGCCTTCGGCGTCGACTTCCGAGTTCGCCTGAGCGATGACGTAGGCCCCTTCCTCGATGGCCGACATATAGACCACCTCGTCGGTGACCCGGCCGTCGATCACCTTGCGGTACGGCGTTTCGATGAAGCCGTACTTGTTGGTGCGGGCATAGACCGCCAGCGAGTTGATGAGGCCGATGTTCGGGCCTTCAGGCGTCTCGATCGGGCACAGGCGGCCGTAGTGCGTGGGGTGCACGTCGCGCACCTCGAACCCGGCACGCTCGCGCGTCAAGCCGCCGGGACCGAGCGCCGAAACGCGCCGCTTGTGCGTGATCTCGGAGAGTGGGTTCGTCTGGTCCATGAACTGGGAGAGCTGGCTCGAGCCGAAGAACTCCTTGATCGCCGCCGAGATCGGTTTGGCGTTGATGAGGTCGTGCGGCATGAGGTTTTCCGCCTCGGCCTGCACCAGACGCTCCTTGACGGCCCGCTCGACGCGGGCGAGCCCGGTACGGAACTGGTTCTCCGCGAGTTCTCCGACGCAGCGCACGCGACGGTTGCCCAGGTGGTCGATGTCGTCGACTTCACCGTGGCCATTGCGCAGCTCGACGAGGAGCGCGATCACGGCGATGAGATCTTCATTGTCCAGCGTCCCCTTGCCTTCGGCACCTTTCGGGCCGACGCGCTCGAAGAAACGCTTGATCCAGTCGGGCGAATTCGGGTCGAGCTGCTCGAGCGGCGGATAGGCGCGGCTGTTGAACTTCATGCGCCCCACCGCCGAGAGATCGTAGCGCTCGGGCGAATAGAAGAGCCCCTGGAAAAGGTTTTCGACCGCTTCCTCGGTGGGCGGCTCGCCGGGACGCATCATGCGGTAGATCGCCACCTTGGCCGACCAGGCATCGGCGGTGTCGTCCAGCCGCAGGGTCTGGGAGATATAGGGGCCGCGGTCGAGGTCGTTGACGAGCAGGGTCTGGAATCCCTCGAGCGAGGATTGACGCAGGCGCTCGACCACCTCTTCGGTGATCTCGTCGTTGGCGCGCGCGATGATCTCGCCCGTGTCGGGGTCGACCAGGTCACGGGCGACGATTCGCCCCAAGAGGAATTCGTCGTCGACCGGCACTTCCTCGATGCCCGCACGCTTGAGGTCGCGCACGTTCTTGGTATTGATGCGCTTGTCTTTGGCGATGATGACGTTGCCGTCGGCGTCGCGGATCTCGAAGCGGGCGATCTCCCCTTTGAGCCGCTCGGGAACGATGCGGTAGAAAAACCGCCCGTTTTCGATGCGGAAGTCTTCGAAATCGTGGAAGGTCTCGAGGATCTGCTCGGCCGTCATGCCGATGGCGCGTAGCAGCACCGTGACCGGCATCTTGCGGCGCCGGTCGATCCGGAAGTAGAGGCAATCCTTGGGATCGAACTCGAAGTCGATCCAGGAGCCGCGATAGGGAATGATGCGGGCAGAGAAGAGGAGCTTGCCGGAAGAGTGGGTCTTGCCCTTGTCGTGCTCGAAGAAGACGCCGGGCGAGCGGTGCAGCTGCGAGACGATGACGCGCTCGGTCCCGTTGATGATGAAAGAGCCGTTCTCGGTCATAAGCGGAATCTCGCCCATGAACACTTCCTGCTCCTTCACTTCCTTGACCGTCTCGTAGTTGGTGGCTTTGTCGAGCAACACCAGGCGCACGCGCGCGCGCAAGGCGGCACAGTAAGTGAGCCCGCGCAGCTGGCATTCCTTGACGTCGAACACCGGCTCACCCAGAAAATACTGCACGAATTCGAGCCGGGCATTGCCGGTGACGCTGACGATGGGGAAGATGGAGTTGAAGGCTGCCTGCAGTCCTTTGTTCTCACGCTGCTCGGGCGGCACTCCGAGCTGGAGGAATTCGGCGTAGGAATCGACCTGGGTGGACAGCAAAAACGGCACATCCAAGACGGGCTTTTGCTTGGCAAAGCTCTTGCGGATGCGTTTCTTTTCGGTGTAAGAGTACGCCATGAGTGCTCCAGGCAATGTCAGACGTGGGGGAGGAAACAGGACTCAGCCCGCCAAAGACGGGCTCGGTGCTGCCTTCTCACGACACAAGCGCGAAAAGGCTGACGCCCTGTGGGCGCCAGCCTCCAGCACGGCTTCGGGGCGATTACTTGACCTCGACCTTGGCACCGGCGGCTTCGAGCTCTTTCTTGAGTTTCTCGGCTTCGTCCTTGGAAACGCCTTCCTTGACGGGCTTGGGCGCGCCGTCGACGAGGTCCTTGGCTTCCTTGAGGCCGAGGCCCGTGGCCGCACGCACGATCTTGATGACTTCGACTTTCTTCGCGCCGGCTTCTTGCAAGATCACGT
>JAQUGB010000166.1 GCA_028684345.1 Tepidiphilus sp.
TCGGCGCGTCCGACGAGGAAACCGGCCTGCGGGCCGCCCAGCAGCTTGTCGCCGCTGAAAGTGACGAGGTCCGCCCCGGCAGCGACGGTCTCGCGCACCGTCGGCTCGGCCGGCAAACCCCAGGCGGCCAGATCGGTGAGCGTGCCGCTGCCCAGATCAACGCCCAGAGGCAGGCCGTGCGCGTGCGCGATCTCGGCGGCTTGCGCTACCGGCACGCTCTTGGTGAAGCCGGTGATGGCGTAGTTGCTGCAATGCACTTTGAGCAGCATCGCCGTGCGCGGCCCGATCGCTTCGGCATAATCGTGCGAATGGGTGCGGTTGGTGGTACCGACTTCGACGAGGCGGGCGCCGGCGCGCTTCATGATGTCGGGAATGCGGAAGGCGCCGCCGATCTCCACCAGCTCGCCGCGCGAGACCACCACCTCGCGCCGCTTGGCGAGCGCATCGAGCGCCAAGAGCACCGCCGCGGCGTTGTTGTTGACCACGGTGGCCGCCTCAGCCCCGGTGAGCTCGCGCACGAGTTCTTCCACGAGCGTATCGCGGTCGCCCCGGCCTCCGCTCTCGAGGTCGAACTCCAAGGCGGCTGGAGCCGTCATCGCCTGCACCACGGCGCGCACCGCCTCGTCGGCGAGCAACGCCCGGCCGAGGTTGGTGTGCAGCACCGTTCCCGTGAGATTGAAGACGGTGCGCAGCCGCGGCCGATCCTGCGCCTGCAGGGCTTCCCGCACCCGGGCAGCGATTGCCTCGGGCCGGATCGCCTCGGCTGCGAGCGCCCCTTCCTGAGCCTGCGCCCGCAGTGCCGCCAGATGGACGCGCGAAGCGGCCAGCACCCGCGTACGGCCGTGCGCCGTGAGCAGGGCGGCGAAGGCGGGCGAGGCCAGCAGCCGTTCGAGCGAAGGGATGGCGCTCGCCGCAACGGATTCGGAACGGGTGTTCGTCGTCACGCGAACCACAGCAAGGGATTGGCGCTCGCGCGCACGTATCCGGCTTCTCCCATCAAGACATCGAGCGTGAGACTGGCGAGATCGTCGGCCACCGCATCCACCTCCAGGTCCTTCTCCTGGTAGAAAATCTTACGATAGCTGTGGCAGGCATCGCAAGACTCGGCCTTGATCGCCTCGGACGCCCCTTCGAGGTGGTGGTAGGCCACCGAACGGGTGTCCTCGCAGTGGCTGCATTTGACGCGCACCATGTGCCACTCGCTCGCGCATAGACCGCAGTGCAGATAGCGCAGACCGTCGCTCGCCGCGCCCACGCGCACGACGCTTGCCACCGGCAGGCTGCCGCACACCGGGCAGACGCGCGAGGGCACCGCAGCCGGCACCGCCGCTTCCGGCAGACGGCTCGCCCGCTCGGTCCAATACACCTGCAGCGCCGCCATGAGGAAAGGCGCTGCGGCTACGTCCCCCGGTTCTTCCCCGGCAAGGAGCGCCTGGGCGAGCGCATCGAGCCGCTGCGGCTCGGCAGCGAGCGCTTGCTCGAGCCGCGCCACCGTCGCCCGTGGCGCCTCTCCGAGCTCCTGACCGGACAGCGCCGTGAGCACCGCCCGCAGCGCCTCGCGCCAGAGCTCCTCGAGCGGCCCCTCGCAGGGAAGCGGCGGCATGCCGTGCGTGCGCGCGAGCGCGAGTCGATTCTCATCGGGCAAGGGCGCGGTGAAATCGCCGAGCGCCTCGTGCTGGGCCTGGGCGAGCTTTGCCATCAAGGCGAGATACTCACCCAGGGAATTCCCCTCGGCCAGATGACGCAGGCGCGCCGCGCGCTCGGCGAATACCTGGCGTGAGGGCAGGCGCAGCCGCGGCAAGGCGTTGCGCTCCAGCCCCTCGATCTCACCGCGTGAAAGTATGCGTTGCAAGCCGTTCTCCCTTACTTATTGGCACCCTTGACCATCTGTCTGAACCAGGCGCGATGATGCCGCCAGGCCCAGCCCCAGGTCACGTCGCCCCGCGTCATTGCGCGCACCGAACCCTTCACCCAGATGGCCGCGTAGATGTGCACGATGATGGACGTGATGGCCACGAAAGCGCACAGCGCATGCACCACCGCCGCCAACCGCACGGTCCCTACGGAAAAAGCGAACCATTCACGCCACAATCCAATGCCTGAGAGAAAGAGCCCCACCGCGCTCAACACCAGCACGTAGAAGAGAAGCTTTTGCAAGGCGTTGTAGCGCCCCACCTCGGGCAGCCGCTCCTCGCGGTTGGCGAGCACATCGGGGAACTGCTTCAACCACTGTGCGTCCTTCGCCTCCCAGGCGTTGTGCCGCGCCAGACGCAGGGCGAGCAGAGCGAAACAGACGAAGAACACCACACCGATGTACGGATGCAGCACCCTCGCCCAGTACCCGCCACCGAGCAAATGGCTCAGGAAGAAAAAAGCCGGGTGATAGAAAGCCAAACCCGAGAGCGCGAGCAAGATGAAGGTGATCGCCACCACCCAGTGATTGCTGCGCTCGCTGGCGCTGTAGCGCGGTAGGGTCCGCGGCCGGGCCGTCTCACTCATGGGACACCTCCTTCTCGGCGTTGCGCTCGTCTTCCTCGCTCGTCTCGGCCGGACCGACGCGCATGTAATGGAAAAACCCGACCAAGGCGGCGAGCGCCATCGCCGCCATGCTCAAGGGCTTGGCCACCCCTTTCCACAGCGACACGGCCGGGCTGATCTGCGGATCCTTCGGCAGCCCGCTGTAGAGGGTGGGCTGGTCTGCATGGTGCAGCACGTACATCACGTGCGTACCTCCCACGCCGGCGGGATCGTAGAGCCCGGCGTTGGCGTAGCCGCGGGATTTGAGGTCGGCGATGCGCGCCTGAGCGTGCTCCGTCATCACCTCTTTCGTGCCGAACTCGATCGCGCCCGTGGGACAGGTCTTGACGCAGGCCGGCTCCTGCCCCACGGCGACGCGGTCGGAACACAGGGTGCACTTGTACGCCTTGTGATCCTTCTTCGAGATGCGCGGTACGTTGAAGGGGCAACCGGTGACGCAGTAACCGCAGCCGATGCAGTGCTCCTGGTGGAAATCCACGATGCCGTTGGCGTACTGCACGATCGCCCCGGGCGAAGGGCATGCCTTCAGGCATCCCGGATCCTCGCAGTGCATACAGCCATCCTTGCGGATGAGCCACTCGAGATCCCCTTGAGGAGTCTCGTATTCGGCAAACCGCATCACCGTCCACGAATGCTCGGTGAGATCGGCCGGATTGTCATAGACGCCGACGTTGGTACCGACCTCGTCGCGAAGGTCGTTCCACTCCATGCACGCCGTCTGGCACGCCTTGCAGCCGATGCACTTGGAGACGTCGATGAGCTTGGCCACCGCGCCCACGCTCGGCTCGCGCACCGAAGGGGTGGGCGACGTGGTGGCGGAGCGCCGCTTGATGTCGAGAGATTGCAATGCCATGGCCGCGCTCCTATGCCTTTTCCACTTTCACGAGGAAGGACTTGAATTCCGGCGTCTGGATGTTGCCATCGCCCACCGACGGCGTGAGCGCGTTCGCCAGAAATCCCGGTTTGGTGAGGCCGGTAAACCCCCAGTGGATCGGGATACCCACCTGATGCACCGTCTTGCCCTCGATCGTCAGCGGTCGGATGCGCTTGGTCACCAAAGCGACCGCCTTGATGTAGCCGCGCTTGGAAGAGACCTTGACCTGCTGACCATTGGCGATGCCCAGTTCTTTGGCAAGCGCCTCGCCGATCTCGACGAATTGTTCCGGTTGGACGATGTTGTTGAGCAACACGTGCTTCGTCCAGTAGTGGACGTGCTCGGTGAGCCGGTAGGTGGTCGCCACGTGCGGAAATTCCTACACCTTGCCCATGTCGGCGAGTGC
>JAQUGB010000167.1 GCA_028684345.1 Tepidiphilus sp.
ACGAGTGAATCATCACGCGGCGCGACGTAGTAGCTGTGCACGAAATAATAGCGCTCGCCGCTGCCCTGCACCGGCAAGATGGGATGCTCGCGCACGTTCTCGACCCGGTTCCAGCCCATGTGCGGCACCTTGAGATGCGCCTGCCCGGGAGCGAACGCCCCGTCGCGCGGGAAACGCACCACCTCGCCGGCAAAAAGGCCGAGCCCGGCGGCACCCCCTTCTTCGGATCGCTCGAAGAGCATCTGCAGGCCGACGCAAATGCCGAGAAACGGCCGCTCGCGCGCCGCCCAGGCCACCGCCTCGTGCATCTCCTGACGCTGCAGCGCCCCCATGCAATCGGGCATCGCTCCCTGGCCGGGAAAGACGACGCGGTCGGCCTCTTGCACCTCGCGCGGCGTGCGCGCCAGCCGCACTGAAACGCCGGGCGCGACGGTCTGCAGCGCCTTCTGCACCGAGCGCAGATTTCCCATGCCGTAATCGATCACCGCGATGTTCATGGCCGACTCACAGCACCCCTTTGGTCGAGGGCATCCGCCCCTCCAGACGCGGATCGCGGGCGCAGGCCATGCGCAGCGCCCGGCCGAAGGCCTTGAAGAGCGTCTCGCACTGATGGTGGGCATTGACGCCGCGCAGGCCGTCGAGATGCAGCGTCACCGCGGCGTGATTGACGAACCCCTGGAAGAATTCGCGCACGAGATCGACGTCGAAGGCGCCGATGCGCGCACGGGTGAATTCACAGCAAAAGACGAGCCCGGGGCGGCCAGAGAGGTCGACCACCGCGCGCGACAGCGCCTCGTCGAGCGGTACGTAGGCGTGACCATAGCGGGAGAGGCCGCGCTTGTCGCCCAAGGCCTTGGCAAACGCCTGACCGAAGGTGATGCCGACGTCCTCGACCGTATGGTGATCGTCGATGTGCGTGTCGCCTTCGGCGCGGATTTCGAGGTCAATGAGCCCATGGCGGGCCACCTGCTCGAGCATGTGGTCGAGAAAGGGCACGCCGGTGGAGAGTTCGGCGCGGCCGCTGCCGTCGAGATCAAGCGCCACGCGCACGCGGGTCTCGAGGGTGTCGCGCTCGACGACGGCGGCACGGCGCACAGGAGATTCGGTCATGGAAGAACCAAAAAAAGGGAAGGTGGCAACGTGTGCATGATACCATTGGGCGTGTCGAGCGTAGCCACCCTGATCCCGAGAAAACGGCGCATGGACGATCGTTACTGGAGCCCTACCGTCAAGCGGCTCACCCCCTACGTTCCGGGCGAACAGCCCCGAATCCCCGATCTCATCAAACTGAACACCAACGAGCATCCGCACGGCCCCTCGCCACGGGTGCTCGCCGC
Source organism: Tepidiphilus sp. (assembly GCA_028684345.1). GTDB lineage: Bacteria > Pseudomonadota > Gammaproteobacteria > Burkholderiales > Rhodocyclaceae > Tepidiphilus. The sequence goes on from JAQUGB010000167.1 coordinate 1,338, forward strand.
CATCCAGGCCGAACTCGACGAGCGGCTGCGCCTCTATCCCGACCCCGAAGCGACGGCGCTACGCCACGAGCTCGCGCAACGCCACGGTGTGGAGATCGACCAGGTCTTCGTCGGCAACGGCTCCGACGAAGTGCTCGCTTTTGCCTTCCAGGCGCTCCTGGGCCATGCCGGTCCGATCTGGTTCCCCGACGTCACCTACAGTTTCTATCCCGTCTACTGCACGCTCTACGGTCTGCCCCACGAAACGGTGCCGCTGACCGACGACTTCCGCCTGTCGGTACCCGCCTTTCTGCCTCGAGGAGAGCGCGCGGCCGGCGGCGTCGTCTTCGCCAACCCGAACGCCCCCACCAGCATCGCGCTGGAGCTCGACGAAGTCGAGCGCATCGTGGCCGGGAACCCCCAATGCGTGGTCCTGGTCGACGAAGCCTACGTCGATTTCGGGGCACAAAGCGCCATTCCCCTCATCGAACGCTACTCCAACCTCCTGGTGGTGCAGACCTTCTCCAAGAGCCGGGCGCTCGCCGGCTTGCGCGTGGGCTATGCCATCGGCCAGGCGCCGCTCATCGAGGCATTGCGCCGCGTCAAAGACAGTTTCAACTCCTATCCCCTCGACCGGCTCGCGCAGGTCGGAGCGCTCGCGTCGCTGCAGGACGAAGCGCACTTCGAGGCCATGCGACTGGACGTGATCGCCACGCGCGCTTCGCTCGCCCGCGGGCTCGAAGCCCTGGGGTTCGAAGTACTCCCCTCGCAGGCGAACTTCGTCTTTGCCCGGCATCGTGAGCGCAGCGGTGCGGAACTCGCGCAGTCCTTGCGCGAGCGCAAGGTGCTGGTGCGGCGCTTCGATCAGCCACGCATCGCCGATTTTCTGCGCATCACCGTGGGCACACGCGAACAGTGCGCCCGGCTGCTGGAAGCGCTCGCAGAGATCCTGGGGGGTTAGCGCAGGATCCGATATTCCGCCGAACGCGCGTGCGCCGTGAGGCCCTCGCCCCGGGCAAGCGTGGCGGCGATGGGGGCGAGCTTTTGCGCGCCGGCGCGCGACACGGCGACGAGGCTCGTGCGCTTCTGGAAATCGTAGACCCCCAAGGGCGAAGAAAAACGGGCGCTGCGCATCGTCGGCAGCACGTGGTTGGGCCCAGCGCAGTAGTCGCCGATCGCCTCTACCGACCAGTGACCGAGGAAGATTGCGCCGGCATGGCGGATCTTGTCGGCCCAGGGTTCCGGATCTTCGAGGGCGAGTTCGAGGTGCTCGGGCGCGATGCGGTTGGCGATCGCCACCGCCTGCTCCAGATCATCCACCCGGATGAGCGCTCCGCGGTGGGCGAGCGAGGCGGCGATCACTTCGCGGCGCGGCATCGTCGGCAGCAGCCGCTCGATGGCCTCGGCCACCGCCTCGAGAAAATCCGCCTGCGTGCTCACCAGGATCGCCTGTGCGAGTTCGTCGTGCTCGGCCTGGGCGAAGAGGTCCATCGCCACCCAGGCAGGATCGCCCGAACCGTCCGACAGGATCAGGACTTCGGAGGGCCCGGCCACCATGTCGATGCCCACCACGCCGAAGACGCGCCGCTTGGCCTCGGCCACGTAGGCATTACCGGGACCGACGATCTTGTCGACCTGCGCAATCGTCTGTGTTCCATAGGCGAGCGCCGCCACCGCCTGCGCCCCCCCAATCGTGAAGACGCGATCGACCCCGGTGAGGTGCGCCGCGGCGAGCACCAGGGGGTTTTTCTCACCGTGCGGCGTGGGCACGGTCATGATGAGCTCGCCCACGCCGGCCACTTTGGCCGGGATGGCGTTCATCAGCACCGAACTCGGATAGGAGGCGCGCCCGCCGGGAACGTAGAGTCCGACGCGATCGAGCGGCGTCACTTTCTGCCCCAGGCGCGTGCCGTCCGCCTCCTCGATCACCCAACCTTCGAGTTTTTGCCGCTCGTGGAAGGTTTCGATGCGCTCGGCGGCCCGCACCAGGGCGTCTTTCTGCTCGGCGGGCAACGCGGCGAAGGCTTGGGCAAGCACCGACTTCGGCAGTTCCAGCTCGGCCATGTGCGTGGCCGCCAGACCATCGAAACGGCGGGTGTATTCGAGCACCGCCGCATCGCCCGTCGTGAGCACCGCGCGCAGGATCTCATCGACGGCACGGGCGACGGCCTCGTCCGTCCGCGCCTCGAAGGCGAGCAGTGCATCGAGCCGGGCGAAGAATTCGGGATCGCGCACGTCCAGCCGGCGGATGCGCGCGGCGGACGAATCAGGCATCTGGCTGGTCATGGAGCGTCTCCGCAAAGGTGTCGATGACCGGTTGTACCAGGGCGCGCTTCAGTTTCAAGGCAGCCTGGTTGACGATCAGACGACTGGAAATGGGCATGATTTCCTCGACCTCGACCAGGCGATTGGCCCGCAGCGTGTTGCCCGAAGAAACGAGATCGACGATGGCGTCGGCCAGCCCGACCAAGGGCGCGAGTTCCATCGAGCCGTAGA
>JAQUGB010000168.1 GCA_028684345.1 Tepidiphilus sp.
ATGGCCTGAGAGGGCTTCCCCCTGCGGCCATGGAGGCGAACTTAGAGCGCATGATCCGCATGGCGCGCCAAGCCGGCTGCGAAGTCGTGCTCGTAGGTATGAGGCTGCCTCCCAACCTCGGGCCGGAGTACACGGACGAATTCGAAGCGGTCTATTCGCGCCTCGCAGCCCGTTACCCCGTGCATTTCGTCCCCTTCCTGCTCGAAGCGATCGCGCTCGACCCTGATGCGTTCCAGGAAGACGGGCTGCACCCGGTGCTGGAGGCCGTGCCCAAGCTGTCCCAGACGGTGTGGCCGGCGATCGCCTCGGCGCTGGAAGCGGTGCGCAAACGAGGCGCCGCCTCCGGGCGCTGAAAGCCCCTTCAGCGCAGTACAACCCGCGGCACGGGCGACTCGACGATCTCGCCGATCTTCCAGCCGCCCAACGCCTGATGGGCGCGGATCTCGGCGATCACCCCTTCGGCTGCCTCTGGCGCACAGGCGATCAGGAGCCCCCCGCTCGTTTGCGGATCGGTGAGCAAGGTACGCCACAGCGCCGTCTCGGATTCCTCCGCGGCGAGCGCCGACAGATCGACCTCCTCGCCGTAACTCGCCCAGTTGCGCGTAGACGCTCCCGTGGCCACGCCCTCTGCGGCATATCGCCGGGCGCTGGCGAGCACGGGAATCGCCTCCCGGTCGAGCACCGCCGACACGCCGCTCGCACGGCAGATTTCCAAGAGATGTCCTGCCAGACCGAAGCCGGTGACGTCGGTCATGGCGTGCACCGCTTCGCGACTGGCGAGCGCCTGCCCGGCGCGGTTCAAGGTCATCGTCCACAGCCGCATCTCGGCGTATTCACTGCCGGAGAGCCGACCCTGCTTGAGCGCCGCCGAGAGGATGCCGATGCCAAGCGGCTTGCTGAGAATGAGGACGTCGCCCGGGCGCGCTCCGCCGTTCGTCTTCACCTGCTCGGGATGCACCACGCCCAATGCCACCAAGCCGTAGATCGGTTCGACCGTGTCGATCGAATGCCCTCCGGCGAGCGGGATGCCCGCCTCACGGCACACGCCCGCGCCGCCCTCCAGGATGCGGGTGATCGCCTCCTCGGGCAGCTTGCCGACCGGCATGCCGACGAGGGCCAGCGCCAAAATCGGCCGCCCGCCCATGGCGTAGACGTCGGAGAGCGCATTGGTGGCGGCGATGCGGCCGAAATCGTAGGGGTCGTCGACCACCGGGGTGAAGAAATCGGTGGTGGCGACGATCGCCAAATCCTCGCGCAGGCGGTAGACTGCCGCATCGTCGCTCGCCTCGGTACCCACGAGCAGCTCCGGCGGACACAACCCGGGAGGCAGCGAACCGAGCAGGCGCTGCAGCACCGCCGGCGCGATCTTGCAGCCGCAACCGCCGCCGTGGGCCCATTCGGTGAGCCGGATGCCGTGCGCCGAAGTGCTTGTTCCTCGTTCCATATATTTGACCTCCTCGAGATCCATGGCTGCCAAAGACAAAGACCGGATTGTACCGCTCGAACGGATGGACGAATTCGACGCGATCATCGACGCACGCTCGCCCGCCGAGTTTCTCGAAGACCACATCCCCGGCGCGATCAACCTGCCAGTGCTCGACGACACCGAACGGCGCATCATCGGCACCATTTACAAACAGCGCTCGGCGTTCGAGGCGCGCCGGCTCGGGGCCGCCTGGGTGGCCAAGAATCTCGCGCGCCACCTGCAGGAACGCCTGCAGCAGCATCCTCCTTCCTGGCGTCCGCTCGTCTACTGCTGGCGCGGCGGGCAGCGCAGCGGCGCCTTCGTCACCTGGCTGCGTATGATCGGCTGGTCAGCGGCGCAGCTGGCGGGCGGCTACAAGACTTATCGCCGCTGGGTGCTGGAGCGGCTCGCCGAGCTGCCGGCGCACTTTTCTTGGCGCGTCATCGCCGGCCCCACCGGCTCGGGCAAGACGCGCGTACTGCAGGCGCTCGAGCGCCGCGGCCATCAGGTGCTCGACCTCGAAGCCTTGGCGCGTCATCGCGGCTCCATCCTCGGCGCCTGGCCGGGAGGCGAAGCCCAGCCCACGCAAAAAGCCTTCGATACGGCGCTCGTCGCGGCGCTGCGCCGCTTCGACCCTTTCCGGCCCGTCTTCGTCGAAGCCGAGAGCAAGCGCATCGGCCTGGTGCAGCTGCCCGAGGCACTCCACGAAGCAATGCGGCTCGCTCCCATGATCGTGCTCGATACGCCCCAGGAGTGCCGCCTGCAGCTCCTGCTCGAAGACTATGCCTGGCTGGGCGACGAGCCCGCAGCGCTCGCGCGGCGGCTCGAACGCTTCAAAGGGTTCGTCCCGAACGAGACCTTGCGCCGCTGGCAGGAATTCGCCCTTCGCCGCGATCTGGCAACGCTCTTTGCCGAGCTCATTGCCCGGCACTACGATCCCCTCTACCGCCGCTCGCTCGCCCGCCATCCGGAGCTCGTACAGGCGTCCCGGGTACGGCTCACGGGGCTGGACACCGCCGCGCTGGAGGCCACCTGCGGGGAGATCGAGGCGTGGGGATCGGCTTCCGAACTCCTTCCCCGACCGTCTTCGGCCGCCGCCTCGGCCCGCCCTCCTCAAGCGGCGCCGTAGCGCTCGCGCAGGGCCCGCTTGTTGATCTTGCCCACGCTCGTTTTCGGGATTTCCTCGAGGAAGACGATGCGATCGGGCACGGCATAGCGCGAGATTTCCCCTGCCTCGGCGGCGCGCCGCAGCGCCTGGAGGATTTCTTCGGAACTCACCGCCCCCGGTCGGGACGGCACGACAAAGGCCAAGGGGCGCTCCCCCCAGCGCTCGTCGGGTACGCCGATCACCGCCACTTCGGCCACCCCCGGCACCCGAAGGATGTGCCCTTCGATCTCGAGCGAACTGATCCATTCCCCGCCCGATTTGATCACGTCCTTGAGCCGGTCGGTAATGCGCAGGAAGCCGTCGGGGTCGATCACGCCGATGTCTCCCGTGTGCAGCCATCCGCCGCGCCACAGGCGCTCGGAGCCCTCGGGATCGTGCAGGTAGCCCTGGGTGAGCCAGGGCGCGCGCACCACCACTTCCCCGGCACTCTTGCCATCGTGCGGCAGTTCGTTCATCGCCCCGTCGACGATGCGCAGCTGCACCAAGGGGATCGGCCGTCCCGTCTTGGCCCGTTGCCGGGCTTGGGCTTCCAGGTCCCACGACAGCATGTCTTCATCGAGGAAGGCCACGGTCAGGATGGGGCAGGTCTCGGACATGCCATAGCCGGTGACGACGTCGATGCCGCGCTCCAAGGCGGACTTGGCCAATGCAGCTGGCAGGGCCGAACCGCCGATGATCACTTTCCAGCCGGACAGATCGGTCGTGGCCGATGCCGGACTCATCAGCAGCATCTGCAAGATGGTAGGCACGCAATGCGAAAACGTCACGCCATGCTCGGTACGCAACTTCAGGAGGCGCTCCGGCACGTAGCGGCCAGGATAGACCTGCTTCAGACCGAGATTCGTCGCCACGTACGGCATGCCCCAGGCGTGGACGTGAAACATGGGCGTGATGGGCATATAGACGTCCCGTTTGTCGAGACGACAGTGCGCCGCAGCGCCCAGCGCGAGCTGGCAGGCGAGCGTGTGCAGCACCAGCTGGCGGTGGCTGAAAAACACCCCTTTGGGCAGGCCCGTAGTGCCGGTGGTATAGAAAGTGGTGGCACGGGTGTCTTCGTCGAGCTCGGGAAAGAGGTAATCCGGCGAAGCCGCCGAGAGCAGCGCCTCATACTCCCCGGCGCAGCGCAAGCCCTGCAAATCTGCCTCGCGAGCCTTTC
>JAQUGB010000169.1 GCA_028684345.1 Tepidiphilus sp.
GATTCGAGGGCATCGTCGTGCGCTCCCCGCTCGTGAGTCCGGCACGGCTTGCCGACGTGCTGCACAAGCGCTTTGCCGGCACCGAGAGTTATTTTGGCGGAGAGCCGGCCGTGCTCGATTTCTCCGAAGTGAGCGACTGGCCCGAACAAGTCGATTGGAGCGGTCTGGTGGCTTTTTTTCGCCGCCTCGGACTGCAACCCATCGGCGTGCGCGGGGTGCCCGAATCGTTCGACGCCGCCCTGAAACGCTTGCACCTGGCGGCGCTCGACGAAGCAGCAATGCGCCTCGAAGCCGCAGCCACGCCCAAACCCGTCAAACCCCCACCCCCGCCGCCGGAATCGCCCTCGTCTGCGGAGCCGCTCGTCCCTGCGCCCACCAAGTTCATCGAACGGCCCGTACGCGCCGGACAGCAGATCTACGCCCCCGAGGGAGACGTCGTCCTCCTGGCCGGCTCCAATCCCGGCGCCGAAATCATCGCCGCCGGCAGCATCCACTGCTGGGGTCCCTTGCGCGGGCGGGTACTCGCCGGTGCCGGCGGCAATCTGCAAGCCCGCATTCTCGCCACCCACTTCGGCCCCGAACTCGTCTCCATCGCCGGCATTTACCGGACTTTCGAAAACGGGCTGCCCGCCTCTATCGCAAACCGTTCCGTCCAGGTAAAATTGCAAATTAACCAAGGGCAAAACCAACTGCTCATCGAACCCATCGATACCCTCTGAGAGGCTCCACTCGTGCGCATCGTCGTCGTCACTTCCGGCAAAGGTGGGGTGGGCAAGACCACCACCAGCGCCGCTTTCGCCTCGGGCCTGGCGCTTCGCGGCTTCAAGACCGCCGTCATCGACTTCGACGTCGGTCTGCGCAACCTCGATCTCATCATGGGATGCGAGCGCCGCGTCGTCTACGATTTCGTCAACGTGGTCCAGGGAGAAGCTAAGCTCACCCAAGCCCTCATCAAGGACAAACACGTCGATACTCTCCACATCTTGCCCGCCTCCCAGACCAAGGACAAGGACGCCCTCACCGAAGAGGGCGTGGAAAAGGTCATCAAAGAGCTCGAAGCGATGGGCTTCGACTACGTCGTGTGCGACTCGCCCGCCGGCATCGAGCGCGGTGCCTTGATGGCGCTGCTCTTCGCCGACGAGGCCATCGTCGTCACCAATCCGGAAGTCTCCTCGGTGCGCGATTCCGACCGCATCCTCGGCATCTTGCAATCCAAGTCCCGCCGGGCGATCGAAGGGCGCGATCCGGTCAAGGAGCACCTGCTGGTGACGCGCTACAGCGCCAAGCGCGTCGAGGAAGGCGAGATGCTCTCCTACAAAGACATCCAAGAGCTGCTGCGCGTCCCGCTCCTTGGTGTCATCCCCGAGTCCGATGCCGTGCTGCACGCCTCCAACCAGGGGGTTCCGGCCATCCACCTCAAGGGCTCGGACGTGGCCGAAGCCTACGCCGACGTCGTCTCCCGTTTCCTCGGAGAAGACAAGCCCCTGCGTTTCGTCTCCTACGAAAAACCCAGCCTCATCAAACGCATCTTCGGGGGTACCTGATGTCGCTGCTCACGCGCCTCTTCGGGGAAAAGAAAAAAACCGCGGCAATCGCCAAGGAGCGTCTGCAGCTCATCATCGCGCGCGAGCACGTCGACGGCAAGTCCTCGCCCGACTTCCTCCCTGCATTACAGAAAGAACTGCTCGACGTCATTTCCAAATACGTGAAGATCGCCCCCGAAGACATCAAGGTACAGCTCGAGCGGCAAGACAACCTCGAGATCCTCGAAGTCAACATCGTCCTCAGCGAAACCTCTCCTCCCCCGGCCCCCCAATAGGGGCAGGCTAGGGAGCGTATAGGCTCTCCCTCGCAAAAACCTAGTATAATGGTCAACAAATCCACGGACTTCCGGGGGAGTGAGCCGCATGTCCACCACCGAACTCGACGCCGCCCTCAGCCAAGCCTACGAGGCCGGCTTCGTCACCGACATCGAGACCGAGACGCTGCCGCCCGGTCTCGATGAAAAAGTGATCGAATACATCTCGGCCAAGAAGAACGAACCCGCGTTCCTGCGCCAATGGCGGCTGAACGCTTTCCGCCGCTGGCAGACGATGCGCGAGCCGCACTGGGCCCACGTGCGCTACGAGCCCATCGACTACCAAGGGCTCATCTACTACGCCGCGCCCAAGCGCCGCAGCGAAACCGAGATCGATCCCAAGCTCCTCGAGACCTATGAAAAGCTCGGCGTGCCGGTGCACGAGCGGGCCGCGCTCGCTGGCGTGGCGGTCGACGCCGTCTTCGACTCAGTCTCGGTGCTCACCACTTTCAAGGACAAGCTCGCCGAAGCCGGGGTCATCTTCTGCCCCATCTCGGAGGCGGTACAAAAATATCCCGAACTCGTGCAGAAGTACCTCGGCAGCGTGGTGCCGCCGGGAGACAACTTCTTCGCCGCGCTCAATTCCGCCGTCTTCAGCGACGGCTCCTTCGTCTATGTCCCCAAAGGCGTGCGCTGCCCGCTCGAGCTCTCCACCTACTTCCGTATCAACACCGCCCGCACCGGGCAGTTCGAGCGCACGCTCATCATCGCCGACGAAGGCAGCTACGTCTCCTACCTCGAGGGCTGCACCGCCCCCATGCGCGACGAGCACCAGCTGCACGCCGCGGTGGTCGAACTCATCGCCCTCGAAGGGGCCGAGATTCGCTACAGCACGGTGCAGAACTGGTACCCGGGCGACGAAGAAGGGCGCGGCGGCGTCTACAACTTCGTCACCAAGCGGGGGCTGTGCGCCGGGCGCGGCGCCAAGATCTCCTGGACTCAGGTCGAGACCGGCTCGGCCATCACCTGGAAATATCCCAGCGTGATCCTCAAGGGCGACGACAGCGTGGGCGAATTCTACTCGGTGGCGCTCACCCGCGGCCGGCAGCAGGCCGACACCGGCACCAAGATGATCCACCTGGGGCGCAACACCCGCAGCACCATCGTCTCCAAGGGCATCGCCGCCGGCCACAGCCAGAACGCCTACCGGGGGCTGGTGCGCATCAACCCCGGCGCGAGCGGCGCGCGCAACTACACCCAGTGCGATTCGCTGCTCATCGGCCCGCACTGCGGCGCGCACACCTTCCCCTACATCGAGAGCCGCAATCCGCGCGCCATCGTGGAGCACGAAGCCAGCACCTCGCGCGTGAGCGAAGAGCAGCTCTTTTATTGCCGCCAACGCGGCATCGACCCCGAGCGCGCCGTCGCCCTCATCGTGGGGGGGTTCTGCAAGGACGTGTTCCAGAAACTGCCGCTCGAATTCGCCGTCGAGGCCGGCAAACTCCTCGAAGTCAGTCTAGAAGGATCGGTCGGATGATGCTCACGATACGCAACCTCACCGTCGCCGTCGAAGGCCGACGCATCCTCGACGGGCTCGATCTGGACATCGCCGCAGGCGAAGTCCATGCCCTCATGGGCCCCAACGGCGCGGGCAAGAGCACGCTCGCCAACGTGCTGGCCGGCCGCGAAGGGTACGAAGTCCTGGAAGGCGAAGCGCTCCTCGATGGCCAAGACCTGCTCACGATGGAGCCGGAAGCGCGCGCCCAGGCGGGGCTTTTCCTCTCTTTCCAGCATCCGGTGGAAATCCCCGGCGTCAGCAACCTGCAATTCCTGCGCACCGCGCTCGACTGCCTGCGCAAGGCCCGGGGCGAAGCGCCGCTCGACAGCGCCGCCTTGCTGCGCGCCGCGCGCGAAGCGGCGCAGCTGCTGGGGTTGCCGGCCGACTTCCTCAAGCGCGGCGTCAATGAAGGCTTCTCCGG
>JAQUGB010000170.1 GCA_028684345.1 Tepidiphilus sp.
CCGAGGCACACCCGGAGACGGCGCAGATGATGATCATGAACCCGCTCTCGGGCGGCTGGCTGCAAGGGCTCTTCTCGACGCACCCGCGCACCGAAGAGCGCATCGCCCGGCTGCGGGAGATGGCGGCGCAGATGCGTCGCCGCTAGGGGCGATCGGCTGGTGCCCAAGGCAGCAGCACCGTCTCTCCTTCCACTTCCATGCGCCGGGCCCGCAGGCCATAGACCGCGCGCAGCCGCGCCTCGTCGAGCACCTCCAGAGGGGCGCCGGCCGCGAGGCAGCGCCCTTCGTGCAGCAGCAGAACTTCGTCGCAGAAGCGCGCCGCGAGGGTGAGCTCGTGCAGCGCCACCACCACCAGCCGTCCGCCCTCGTGTGCCTCGCGCCGCAGCAGCGCCAGCGTCTCCAGCGCGTGGCGCGGATCGAGCGCGGCGAGCGGCTCGTCGGCAAGCAGCATCGTCGCCTCCTGAGCGAACGCCCGGGCGAGCGCCACACGCTGCTGCTGCCCGCCCGAGAGTTCGGTAACGGGGCGCTCGGCCAGATCGGCGGCGTCGACTTTCTCGAGCGCCGCGAGGCAGCGTTCGCGCTCGCTCGCGGTGCGGATCCTGCCCGCCGGCAAGCCCAGGGCGACGCAATCGAGTGCCCGCAGGGGCAAATGCAGGGCAAAGCGCTGCGGGCAATAGGCGATCACCGACGGCCAACGCGTGCGCGGCACGCGCGCGAGCGGCTCGCCCCACCAGCGCACTTCCCCTTGCTGCGGCGAGAGCACGCCGGCGGCCGTTCGCAGCCACATCGATTTGCCCGCCCCGTTGGGGCCCACCAGACCGATGAGACGGCCGGATTCGCCCCGCCAGTCGATACCGCGGAGCACGGCCCGTCCGCTCAGCCGCAGGCTAACGCCGGAGAATTCCAGGGCCAGGCTCATGGCGCGCGCACCGCGAGTACCCGCCACAGGAAGAAGGGCGCCCCGACGAGGGCCGTGAGCACGCCCAGCTTGAGCTCCGCGCCGTGGGGATCGATCAGGCGCACTGCCAGATCGGCGGCGAGCAGCAGCGCCGCGCCCGCCCCCATCGCCGCCCACAGCGTGCGTGCCGGATCGTGGCGCACGAGCGAACGCACGAGGTGCGGCGCCACCAGGCCGACGAAGCCGATGGAGCCGGCAATGGCCGTGGCCGCCCCTACCGCCAGCGCTGCGCCCACGAGCACGGCAAGGCGCAGCCGCGGCAGCGACACGCCCAAGCTCGCGGCGGCCTCTTCGTCGAGCACCAGGCGGCGCAGCGCCGTACCCTGGCGCAGCAGCAACACCGTCCCCAGTGCGATCGGCGGCAGCACCAGCGCCACGTCCTGCAGGCTGCGATCGGCTACCGAGCCCAGCAGCCAGTGCACGATCTCCATCGTCGCGTGCGGGTTGGGCGAAGCGTTGAGGATGAGCGAGACGAGCGCCGTACTCAGGCTGGAGGCGGCCACGCCGGCGAGGATGAGCCCCACGGTGGACGTGCCGCGCAGGGCGAGCAGCAAGACCAGCGCCGTGACGAGCGCCGCCCCGGCAAAGCCCGCCAGCGGCAGCGCCAGCGACCAGGCGCCGGCCCAACCCCAGTAGAGCGCCATCACCGCGCCCAACGAGGCCCCGCCGGTGGCCCCGACCAGCGCCGGCTCGGCGAGCGGGTTGCGCAACAGGCTCTGCAAGGCGGCCCCGGCCACCCCCAGCGCCGCCCCCACGGAGAGCGCGAGCAGGGTGCGCGGCAGCCGGATCTCCACCAGCACCAGGCGCAGGAGAGGGTCGCCCGCCCACACGCCCCGCCACCAGGCAAGCGGTGAGACCTCCAGATAGCCCAGCGTGAGCGAAGCGAGCGCGAGCAAACCCACCAGCAGGAGCAGCGCCGGCGCGAGTAGCACTTCCCTCACCGCAGAGCCTCCAGCGCCTCGAACGACCAAGGTCCCGCGCAAGTGATCGCCCAGCTCGGCAGCCAGCGCGGTTCGCCGGCCTGCAGTCGCAGCGCCGGATGCGCCAGCAAACGCTCGCCCAGGGTCGGGGTGTCGTCTTGATAGGCGGTGCGCCACCAGCGCGTCGGGCGGGCGGCCAGCGCCCGTTCGAGCGGCAGTGCACCATGGCCGGTAAGCCCTGCCTGTGCGGCCGCATTGATGCCGCCGCTGCGTTCGATGAGCTCGCCCACCCAGGTTCCGCGCCCGGCGCTATAGCCGCCCTGGAGATAATAGAGGATGGGCGGCGGCTCGGCGTCGAAGGGGCGTGCGAGCGCATCGAGCCGTGTTTCCAGGGCCGCGGCGCGTTCCGGCTCGTGCACCAATCGACCGAGGGTACGGATCGCCTCTCGCAGCGCGGGCAACGATTCGACGTAAGGTAGTGTATAGACGGGAAGGCCCAGCCGCTCGAGCAGCGAGCGCGTGGCCGCGGCCGAGAATGGCCCGAAGACGACCAGATCCGGCTGCAGCGCGAGAATCTCTTCGGCCGAACCGCGGATCGCCGGTTTGTCGGCCCCCAGCGAGGGGTCTGGCGCCAAGTCGCCGCGGCGCGACAACATCGTGATGGCGATGACGCGCTCGGGGGCGAGCCGCAGCAGCAGCTGGTCGGCGCACAGGTTCACCGAGACGATGCGCCGCGGCCCCTCCTGCGCCTGCACCACGCCGGCGAAGAGCAGGACGAGCACGAGCAGCCGGCGGCGAAACGTGTCCTGCGTCTTCATCCCTCCGCGCGGTCGGCCAGCACGCGGTGGCGCTGCCGCCCCAGGCCCGCCACTTCCAGCGTCACTTCGTCGCCGGGGCGCAGGAAGCGCGGCGGCTTCTGACCCAGGCCGACGCCGGCGGGGGTGCCGGTGGCGATGACGTCACCGGGCAATAGCGTCATGAATTCGGACAAGTGACTCACGAGGGTCGCCACGTCGAAGATCATCTCGGCGGTGTTGCCGTCCTGCATGCGTTCGCCGTTTACCTCGAGGCGAATGGCGAGTGCCTGGGGATCGGGCACTTCGTCGGGGGTGACGAGCCAGGGCCCCAGCGGACCGAAGGATTCGTAACTCTTGCCCTTGATCCACAGGCCGCCGCGGTTCATCTGAAAATCGCGCTCCGAGCCGTCGAGCACGGTGCAATAGCCGGCGATGCAGGCGCGCGCCTCGCCCGGAGAGACGCGCTTGGCCCGCCGGCCGATGACCACGCCCAGTTCCGCCTCCCAGTCGAGCTTCTGCGCCCCGGGCGGGCACAGGAACGGATCGTTCGGAGCGCAGATGCAGCTCGTGGCTTTCATGAAGACGACCGGCTCGCTCGGGATGGGCAGATCGGCCTCTTGCGCGTGGTCGCGGAAATTGAGCCCGATGGCGTAGAAATTGCCCACGCCGGCTACCGGCGGCCCGAGGCGAGCGTCGGGCGCCACCGCAGGCAGAGAGAAGGGGTCGAGCGCACGCAAGGCCGCGAGCGCCGCTTCGTCGGGAAGGAGCGCCCCGTCGATGTCGTTGACATGGAGTGAGAGGTCGCGCACAGTGCCATTGGGGTCGACCAGCCCCGGGCGCTCCTTGCCTGGTGCGCCGAAACGGATGAACTTCATCGGGTTTTCCTGAAAAACAGGGAGTGGTATCGCAGTGTTCAACGAATCGTATCATGTGCCCGCGGCGAGTGCAGCACGCGTACAATCGCAGTGCGATTTCCGACTCGTGTGCGACGGCTGACTCGCTCGACCCTGTTGATGGAGCCGACCCTGTTTTTTCGATTTTACGCTCGTTCCACGGCGTTGCTGACGCTCGT
>JAQUGB010000021.1 GCA_028684345.1 Tepidiphilus sp.
GTCGACGAATTCACCGGCCGGCTCATGCCCGGCCGGCGCTGGTCCGAAGGGCTGCATCAGGCGATCGAAGCCAAGGAAGGCGTGCGCATCCAGGCCGAGAACCAGACGCTCGCCTCGATCACTTTCCAGAACTACTTCCGCATGTACGAAAAGCTGGCCGGCATGACCGGCACGGCCGACACGGAAGCCTACGAATTCCAGCAGATCTACGGCCTCGAGACCGTCATCATCCCCACCAACCGGCCGCTCGTGCGCCGCGACGAGAACGACCGCGTCTATCGCACCGCCAAGGAGAAATGGCAGGCGGTGATCGAGGACATCAAGGAGTGCCGTGAGCGCGGACAACCCGTGCTGGTCGGTACCACTTCCATCGAGGTCAACGAGTTCCTCTCCAAGCTTCTCACCAAAGAGAAGATCCCGCACCAGGTCCTGAACGCCAAGCAACACGAGCGCGAGGCGCACATCATCGCCCAGGCGGGACGCCCCGGCATGGTGACGATCGCCACCAACATGGCCGGTCGCGGCACCGACATCGTGCTCGGCGGCAACATCGCGCCGCAGATCGAGGCGATCGAAAACGATCCCTCGCTCTCCGACGAGGAAAAGGAAAAGCGCATCGAGGCGCTGCGTGCCGAATGGCAGAAAGCGCACGACGCGGTGATCGCCGCTGGAGGCTTGCGCATCATCGGCACCGAACGGCACGAATCGCGCCGCATCGACAATCAGCTGCGCGGCCGTGCCGGCCGCCAGGGCGACCCCGGTTCTTCGCGCTTCTATCTTTCACTGGAAGATCCACTGCTGCGTATCTTCGCCGGCGACCGGCTCAACGCCATCATGGTGCGCCTCAAGATGCCCGAGGGCGAGGCGATCGAGCATCCCATGGTGACGCGCTCGCTCGAATCGGCCCAGCGCCGCGTCGAGCAGCACAACTTCGACATCCGCAAGCAGCTGCTCGAATACGACGACGTCGCCAACGAGCAGCGCAAGGTCATCTACGCCCAGCGAAACGAAGTGGTCGACGCCGAGGACGTGAGCGAGCTCGTCGCCGACATGCGCGCTGGCGTGCTCGTCGATGTCTTCCGCACCTACGTGCCGGCCGACAGCGTCGAAGAGCAGTGGGATCTCGCCGGGTTGGAGCAGACGCTCGCCGGCGAATTCAACCTGCAGTTGCCGCTGCGCCAGTGGCTCGAGGCCGAACCGGAGCTCAGCGACGAGCAATTGCTCGATCGTCTCCTCGCCGCGGCCGAGGAGTCTTACCGGACCAAGGTGAGCCTCGTCGATCCGCAAGCCTGGAAACAGTTCGAGCGCAGCATCCTGCTGCAGAGCATCGATACGCACTGGCGCGAACACCTCTCGGCGCTCGATCACCTGCGCCAGGGCATCCATCTGCGGGGGTACGCGCAGAAGAATCCGAAGCAGGAATACAAGCGCGAGGCCTTCGAGCTCTTCGAGGCCATGCTCGATGCCATCCGGCGCGACGTCAGCCGTATCCTCCTGTCGGTGCAGGTGCGTACCGAGGCCGCGGTCGAAGAGGTCGTCGAACGCCCTCCCGAGGTCCAAGACGTGCACTACCTCCACGGCGAATCCGCTGCGGAAGAAGGGGAGACGGCCGTCAAGGCGCGGCCGCAGACCAATGTGCTACCCAAGGTCGGCCGCAACGATCCCTGCCCCTGCGGTTCCGGCAAGAAATACAAACACTGTCACGGCAAACTGAACTGAACGGAGTCTCGCGATGGCCGTCAATCTCTCTGCTCCCGATCCCAAGGACCTTCGCCCCGTCGCCGGGGTGCGACTCGGCGTCGCCGAGGCAGGCATCCGCAAGACCGGCCGGCGCGATCTCACCGTGATCTCGCTCGCGCCCGGCAGTCGCGTGGCCGGCGTCTTCACGCAAAACCGCTTCTGTGCTGCGCCGGTGCAGGTTTGCCGCGAGCACTTGGCGGGCGAGATGGCACCCCGTGCCCTCGTCATCAACACGGGCGTGGCCAATGCGGGCACTGGGGCCGAGGGATTGGAGGCGGCCCGCCGTACGTGCCGGGCGGTTTCACAAGTACTGGGAGTCGAGCCCGAGGAAGTGCTGCCGTTTTCCACCGGCGTCATCCTCGAGCCGCTGCCGGTGGAAAAGATCGAGGCCGCACTCGCTGCGCTCGTCACCAACCTGCGCTCCGACGCCTGGGCCGAGGCCGCGCAGGCAATCATGACTACCGATACCGTGCCCAAGGCGTGCTCTCGCCAAGTGCGCCTCTCCGATGGGGCCGTCGTCACCATCACCGGCATCAGCAAGGGCGCCGGCATGATTCGCCCCAACATGGCGACCATGCTCGGATTCGTCGCCACCGATGCCAAGATCGCCAAACCCTTGCTCGATACCCTGGTGCGCGAGGCAGCCGACGAATCCTTCAACGCCATCACCGTCGATGGCGACACGTCCACCAACGATTCCTTCGTTCTGATCGCCACGGGTGCGGCGATGTCGCGCGAGCTCGCCGCGAGCGACGACGAAGACTACCGCAAGGTGCGCTCCGCCGTGATCGAAGTCTCGCGCAGGCTCGCCCAGGCTATCGTGCGTGACGGCGAAGGGGCCACCAAATTCATTACCGTGCGGGTGGAGGGCGGAACTTCGCGTGAAGAATGCCGTAAAGTGGCTTACGCCATCGCCCATTCGCCCCTGGTAAAGACTGCGTTTTTCGCCTCCGATCCCAATCTGGGTCGCATCCTCGCTGCCATCGGCTACGCCGGCATCGATGATCTCCACCCCGGGGCGATCCGTGTCTGGCTCGAAGGCGGGGACGATTCCATTCTCGTGGCCGAAGGGGGCGGACGGGCGGATTCTTATCGCGAGGACGATGGCGCCCGCGTCATGAAACATGCCGAAATCACCGTGCGCGTCGATCTCCGTCGGGGCGAAGTCGCCGCCACCGTCTGGACCTGTGATCTCTCTTTCGACTACGTCCGCATCAACGCCGAATACCGCAGCTGAGGGAAATACCGAGATGACCGATCCTGCCTCGCTCCTGGCCCTGAGCCCCCTCGATGGGCGCTACGCCGCCAAGCTCGACGCCCTGCGCCCGATTTTCTCCGAATACGGCCTCATGCGCGAGCGTGTACGCGTCGAGATCGAATGGCTCGAGGCGCTCGCCGCCGATCCTCGCATCAGCGAAGTCCCTGAACTTTCCCCCAGCACCCAACGCGAGCTCGAATTGCTCGTCGAGGAGTTCAAACCGTCTGATGCCGCGGCGATCAAGGCGATCGAGGCGCGCACCAACCACGACGTCAAAGCCGTCGAATACTGGATCAAGGAACGGCTCGAGGGGCTGCCCGAGGCCGAAAAGGCGCGCGAATTCGTGCATTTCGCCTGTACGTCCGAAGACATCAACAATACCGCCCATGCGCTCATGCTCACCGCTGGGCGGGACCGGGTGCTGTTGCCGGCGCTCGACGCCGTGATCGAGCGATTCCGCGCACTCGCGCATGCCCACGCGGCCCTGCCCATGCTCTCACGCACCCACGGCCAACCGGCGAGCCCCACGACCCTGGGCAAGGAGATGGCCAACATCGCTGCGCGCTTGCAGCGAGCCCGCGCCGCGATTGCCGCCGTGCGCCTCACGGCCAAGTTCAACGGCGCCGTGGGCAACTACAACGCGCACAGTATCGCCTATCCCGAGGTCGACTGGGAATCCTTCAACCGCCGCTTCATCGAATCGCTCGGGCTCGAGTTCAACCCCTATACGATACAGATCGAGCCGCACGATACGATGGCCGAACTCTTCGACGCCATGGCGCGGGCGAACACCGTCCTCATCGACGCCTGCCGCGATCTGTGGCTCTACATCTCCTACGGATATTTCCGTCAGAAACTCAAAGAGGGCGAAGTCGGTTCTTCGACCATGCCGCACAAGGTCAACCCCATCGACTTCGAGAACGCGGAGGGGAATCTCGGTATCGCCAACGCCTTGCTGCGCCATTTTTCCGACAAACTTCCGGTATCGCGCATGCAGCGCGACCTCACCGATTCCACGGTGCTGCGCAACATGGGTGTCGCATTTGGCCACACACTGCTCGCGTTGGATTCGCTGCGCCGAGGGTTGGACAAGCTCGAGGCCGATCCGCACGCGCTCGGGCGCGATCTGGCCGAGGCGTGGGAAGTGCTCGCCGAGGCGGTGCAGACCGTGATGCGGCGCCACGGCATTCCCAACCCCTACGAGAAACTCAAGGAGATGACCCGCGGCAAGGCGATCACCGCCGAGGCGCTGCGCGGCTTCATCGCCGGATTGCCTCTGCCCGAATCCGCCAAAGAGCGGCTGCTCGCGCTCGTGCCGCAGCAATACACCGGCAAGGCCGAGGAGCTCGCCCGGCGCATTTGAGGCTGCGTGAACGAACATGGCGCACGGCCGCCGGGTAGAGCGTTCGGCGTGTAGGATGCACGTTCTCTCGTAGGCAGTAGGCGAGCATACGAATATCGGATGAAAACGACCTGCCTTCATGCAGTGGGTCGTTCGAGGCGCCCGGGTCTGGCATCGTGGATAGACCAGTGCTATGATTATATTTTTTGCATCTACCGCGAGGACATGACCGCCATGGCAGAGACCGGTGCCGTTGCCGAGCAGACTTCTTCCCCCGCCTTGCCCAAGAACCTACGCGTCGAGAAAGTGATCTGGGTGCATCACTGGACCGACACCCTTTTCAGCTTCCGCTGCACCCGCGATCCGGGTTTTCGCTTCATCAATGGCCAGTTCGTGATGATCGGCCTGATGGTCGACGGCAAGCCGCTGCTGCGCGCCTATTCGATCGCCAGCGCCAACTGGGAAGAGCATCTCGAGTTCTATTCGATCAAAGTGCCCAACGGCCCGCTCACTTCCCGGTTGCAGCACCTCGAGGTGGGTGACGAGGTGCTCGTCTCTACCAAACCCACCGGCACGCTCGTGCAGGACAACCTCCTGCCTGGTGCCAAGCGTCTTTTTCTGCTCGCCACCGGCACGGGGCTCGCGCCCTTCATGTCCATCATCAAGGATCCGGACGTCTATGAGCGCTACGAGAAGGTGATCCTCGTGCACTGCACGCGCTGGGTGCGCGAGCTCGGCTACTACGACTACATCACCAAGGAACTGCCGCAGCACGAGTTTCTGGGCGAGATGGTGCGTGAAAAACTCATCTACTACCCCACCGTGACGCGTGAGCCCTTCATCCACCAGGGCCGGATCACCGACCTCATCACCAGCGGGAAGCTCGCCGCCGATCTCGGCATGCCCCAGCTCAATCCCGAGACCGACCGGGCGCTCTTGTGCGGCAGCATGCGCATGCTCGCCGATACGAGCAAGATCCTCGACGATCTGGGGTTTCAGGTCTCGCCCAGCATGGGTGTGCCGGGGCATTACGCGGTCGAACGGGCGTTCGTCGATCAGTGAACCCTGAACGGCGGCATCGAGCAAGAAAAAGCCCCCGATCGGGGGCTTTTTGCTGACAAAGGCGCGTCAGACCACCGCTTCTTCCTTTTGCTTTGGCGGCTTCACCAAGTCTTCGCGCCTGACGCCGAACCACATTACCAGCGCCGACGAGACGAAAATCGACGAATAGATGCCGAAGACGATGCCGATGGTGAGGGCGAGCGCGAAGTTGCGCAAGGTCTCGCCGCCGAAGAGCAGGATCGTCACCACCATCGCCAGCGTGCTGGCATGGGTGATGATCGTGCGCGACATGGTCGCGGTGATTGCGTGATCGAGCACGGCGGGCGTGTCCATCTTGGCCCGGCGTTTCCTGAAGACTTCACGGACCCGGTCGAAGATGATGACCGTCTCGTTGACCGAGTAGCCGAGCACGGCGAGTACCGCTGCGAGTACGGAAAGCGAGAATTCCAACTGAAAGGCCGCGAAGACGCCGAGGATGATGACCACGTCGTGGAGATTGGCGACGATGGCCGATACTGCGAAACGCCATTCGAAACGCATCGCCAGATAGGCGACGATGCCCAGTATGACGAAAGCGAGGGCCATCAGACCGTTGGTGGCGAGCTCCTTGCCCACCTGTGGCCCGACGAATTCGACGCGGCGCACCTCGAAACTCGCTTCTGGCACTTGGTCGAGGAGCGCCTGTACCCGTTCGCTCGCCTGGGCGCTTTCACCGTCTCCCAAATGGGGGAGACGGATGAGAAGATCGCGCGCGGAGCCGAAATTCTGCACCTGGGCTTCGCGCAGTCCCGCTTGGGCGAGGGTGGCTCGTACGACTTCCGGCGAGATGGTCTCGCTCGCGCGAACCTCGACGAGCGTGCCGCCCGTGAATTCGATCGAGAGGTTCAGTCCGCGTAGCATGAGGAAGAGCACGGCGGCCACGAAAGTGACGATGGACACGGCGTTGAACCACAGGGCATGCCGCATGAAGGGGATGTCTTGCCGCGGACGGAACCATTCCATTGCGCTCTCCGTTTAGCCGATCGAGAGATGGGCGATGCGTTTCTTGCCGCCGTAGGTGAAGTTGACCAGCATGCGCGACACGAGGATGGCCGAGAACATCGACGAGAGGATGCCGAGACAATGCACCACGGCGAAACCGCGCACGGGACCGGAACCGAAGACCAGGAGGGCCAATCCGGCGATGAGCGTGGTCACGTTCGAGTCGAGGATGGTGGCAAATGCGCGTTCGTAGCCCGTTGCGATGGCCATCTGAGGAGATACGCCGGCGCGCAACTCCTCACGAATGCGCTCGTTGATGAGCACGTTCGCGTCGATAGCCATGCCCAGGGTGAGCGCCATCGCTGCGATGCCGGGCAGAGTGAGGGTGGCCTGCAGCAGCGACAGGAGCGCCACGAGGAGCATCAGGTTGGCCGCCAGTGCCACGACCGAATAAAAACCGATGAGCTGGTAGTAGCTGATGATGAAAACGGCGATGATGACGAAACCCCAGAGCGTGGCCGTGACGCCGCGTTCGATGTTCTCTTTGCCGAGGCTGGGGCCGACGGTACGCTCCTCGACGATGCGCATCGGCGCGGCCAGACTGCCGGCGCGTAGCAGCAGCGCGATGTCACGCGCTTCTTCCACCGTCATCGCTCCAGAGATCTGTACTCTGCCACCGCTGATCTCCGTGCGGATCACCGGGGCGGTGACGACTTCGGCCTGTCCCCGTTCGATGAGCAGGATCGCCATGCGCTTGCCGACGTTCTCGCGCGTGACGTCGCGGAAGATGCGCGACCCAGCCGAATCCAGGGTCAAATGCACGGCCGGCTCGCCCGTCTGTCCGTCGAAGCCGGGCTGGGCGTCGGTGAGCCGCTCGCCGGTGAGTACGACGTCTTTCTTGACCAGGATGGGGCGACCATTACGCTCGTAGAGGAGCTCGGTGCCCGGTGGGACGCGGCCAGCGAGCGCCTCTTCAAGTGCCCCAGGGGTGTCGTCGACCAGCCGCACTTCCAAGGTGGCCGTGCGTCCGAGGATGTCCTTGGCCTTGGCCACGTCCTGCACGCCGGGTAGTTGCACGACGATGCGCTCTGCCCCCTGCTGCTGGATCACCGGCTCGGCCACACCCAGCTCGTTGATGCGGTTGTGCAGCGTCGTGATGTTTTGCTTGAGCGCGTACTCGCGGATGGTTTGTTCGGCCGCGGGAGTCAGCCGGGCCACCAAGCGTACCGCCTCGCCCTGAGGCAGAATGTCCACGACGAGATCCGGCATGTTCCTGGTGATGATGCGCCGCGCCGCCTCGGCGGAGGGTTCATCGGCGAAACGCGCCTCGATCAGCTTGCCACTGCGGGAGATGCCCTGGTGCCGCACCCGCTCTGAGCGCATGAGCGAGCGCAGATCGGCGGCGATGGCGTCGAGCCGCTTGGTCACGGCGCCTTCCATGTCGACTTCGAGCAGGAAGTGCACGCCCCCTCTCAGGTCGAGGCCGAGATACATGGGCTTGGCGCCCAGGCGTGCAAGCCACTCGGGGGTACCGGGAAGGAGGTTGAGCGCGACGATCACCTCGGGCTTTGCCGGATCGGGGTTGAGCTCGGATTCGATCAGGTCTTTGGCCTGGATCTGGGTCTCGGTGTCGGCGAAACGAATCCGCAGCGCGCCAGGATCGTAGAGGAATCCTTGGTGGGCGAGCCCTGCTTCACTCAGTTTCGGCTCCAACCGGGCGGCGAGCGCGTAGGGGTCGAACGGCGCACCGGCACGTGCTGGGGTGATTTGCACGGCAGGGATCTCGCCGAAGAGGTTGGGTGCGGCGTAAATCGCCCCCAGTAGCAGCACGAAGGCGATCAGCAGGTTCTTCCACAGAGGGTAGCGGTTCATGGGCGGGGGCGCGCTTCAGAAGTTCTTCAGTGTACCCTTGGGCAAAACGGCGGCGATGGTCGGTTTTTGCACCGTCACTTCCACCCCCTTGGCGATCTCGACGCGAACGAAGTCGTTGTCTATTTCCGTGATGCGACCGGCAATGCCTCCCTGGGTGACCACCTCGTCGCCCTTCGAGAGGGACTGGATCATGGCTTTGTGCTCCTTGGCGCGCTTCATCTGCGGCCGCACCATCAGGAACCAGAGCACGACGAACATCAGGATGATGGGTAACAGCTGCATCAAGCCACCCGTCGGATCGGCAGCCGGGGCGCCTTGGGCGAAGGCATTGCTGATGAACATGGAAAACTCCTCGGGAGTGAGTAGAAAAGAAAAATTCTACCACTATGGGTGGGAGAATCACCCTATATGCCTTTTGAGTGGAATGTGATGGAGTGGTGCTTTGGGCACCCAGGATGACCCAGGGCGCAGTTGCATGGCTGCGCCCTCTCGAGGAGGTGGGCACGCTTGCCGACCGGATGGGTCCATTCGTTCCGCTTCGTGACCCCGTACTGTCGTAGCGACGATCGAGCGAAACCCTCTGGTTTTTTGGCTATCATAGGCAACATGTGGCATCGACTTTTCCTCTTCCTTTCCCTCCTCGCCTTCGTCGGCCAGGGTTGGGCTTATCGGCTGCCCGATCTCGGTGCGGTGGCCACCGATGCATTCAGTACGCAGGAAGAGGAGGCCATCGGCCGGATGGTGATGGTGCAGATACGCGAGCGGGAGCCCAATTATCTCGACGATCCGGAGCTGGAGGATTATCTGGCCGCGATTGGGCGTCGGCTGACCGAGGCATCCGATCAACCCTTTCGCCGCTACAGGTTTTTCGTGCTGCGCGACAACACGATCAATGCTTTCGCGATGCCGGGCGGCTATATCGGGGTGCACAGCGGCTTGATTCTCACTGCCGAAAGTGAATCGGAGCTCGCGGCGGTGCTCGCGCACGAGATGGGGCACGTGATCCATCGGCACATCGCGCAGCTCATCGACCAGCAGAAGACGAGCAACATGGTGATGTTGGGGTCGATGCTGGTGGCGATCCTCGCGGCGAGGACCGGTGGCTCGCAAGTGGCCGAAGCCGCCGCGGTCGGCGGTCAGGCATTCGCCGTGCAGCAACAGTTGGGTTTTTCTCGAGCATTCGAACACGATGCCGACCGAACGGGTCTCGACATTCTCGCCAAGGCGGGATTCGACCCGAGCGCTGCGCCGCGCTTCTTTGGGCGGTTGCTGCGCGAAAGCCGCCTCTACGAGAACAACGCGCCGGTATACATGCGCACGCACCCGCTGACGACCGATCGGATCTCGGATCTGGAGAACCGCATCTCCTCGCCGACTTTCAAGTATTCCCTGCGCCCGCGGCTCGATTCGCTCGGCTTTTCGGCGGCGCGGGCCAAGCTCATGGCGATGAACGGTACCCCTTCCGAGGCCGTGGCCCGAGCGTTCGATGGCAGCGCGACGGGGATCGACCGGCAGATGGCCAGGGTGCGTGCGGCTTTGCGCGCCAACGACGTCAAACGCGCCCGCGCGGCCTTCGATCAATACGCCAAGGGGTGGCCAGACGAGCACTGGCGCGACCTGCTGGAAGCGGAGGTGCTGACCGCCGAGGGGCGTCTGCCGGATGCGATGGCGAAGCTCGAGCGGGCGATGCAGCGCGCCCCCGAGGCGGTGGCGCCGCGCCTGTATGCGATCGACGTGGCGCTACGCCTGGGGCAGGTGGAGCGGGCGGAGCTGCTCGCGCGCGAAGCCGTCGACCGCGACCGGGAGGAACGTCGCTATTGGCAGGCGCTGGGCAAGGTGGCTGCGGCCAAGGGGGACGAAGCCTGGGTGCATCGGGCTCAGGGTGAGAGTTTCGTGCTCGACGATCGGCTCGAGGCGGCCATCGACCAGTTCGAGCAGGCGCGTCGCGCCCGGCGAGGGGATTATTTTTGGGAGGCGGAGCTGGACGCGAAGATCCGGATGCTCAAGGACGAAGTGCGTCAGCGCAAACGCCTGACACGCTGAGTGTTGGGGGAAGCCGCCGTGAGTTTGCCGGCACGCGCGCTCCCGCAGCCGGCGTCCGCTCTCCTGGAGGATGGGCCGCAGCGCGCCAAGAGGGGGTGGGTATGGTTCGCGATCGACGTACCTGGTCCGTCGTGTGGACGGTGATCGTGGCGGTGCTGTGGTGCTATCCGGTGGCGGCGGCGGTGGCCGACGTACTGGGCGGCACGGCTCAGGCGGTCTACGTCTTCCTCGTGTGGGCGGGGGCGGTGGGGCTGGCATTCTTCCTCTATCGTGGCGCGGAGCGCGACGATGCCGAGCGCTGAGGGGGTGTTCTCCTGGCAGCCTTTGCCTGCGTGGCTCGCGGCCATCGTCGCCTTCGGCTATCTCTCCTTGCTCTTCGCGGTCGCCTACCGTGCCGATCGGCAAGCCCGGCTCGGGCGTTCCCTCACCGACGCCGGTTGGGTCTATGCGCTCTCGATCGCGGTCTATTGCACGGCCTGGACGTATTTTGGCAGCGTCGGTCGGGCGGCGAGCGGTGGCTTGTGGTTCTTGCCCATCTATCTGGGGCCGACGCTGGTGATGCTGCTCGCCCCGGTCTTGGTGCGCCGTATGGTGCGTGTGTCCAAGGAGTGGCGCATCACCTCCGTGTCCGATTTCATCGCGACGCGTTACGGCCGGGCGGCAGGGCTGGGGCGTTTCGTCTCGCTGTTCGTCTTCGTGGGCGTGGTGCCGTACGTGGCCTTGCAGCTCAAGGCGATCGCGTTCGCGTTCGACGTGCTCACGGGGGTACCAGAAGCCGCGGCGGCCGGATGGTGGAGCGATCGCAGCCTATGGGTTGCGGTGGTGCTCGTGATCTTCGCCGCGCTCTTCGGGACGCGGCATCTCGACGTGACCGAGCGGCACGAAGGTCTGGTGGCGGCGATCGCTTTCGAGTCGGTGGTCAAGTTGGCCGCTTTCCTCTTGCTCGGCGCCTGGGTTACTTTCGTCGTCTTCCCCGGTCCGGGGGCGATCGTGGAAGCGGCGCAGGCGAGATTCGGTACGGCGATTGCGCCGCTCGATGCCGTCGACGGTCTGCATTATGGCGACTGGGCGGTGATGATCCTGCTCTCCGGGCTCGCTTTCCTCTTGCTGCCTCGCCAGTTTCAGGTGATGGTGGTGGAGAACGTGCGGGTGGGGCACGTGGATCGGGCGGCCTGGCAGTTTCCCGCCTACCTCTTGCTGATCAATCTGTTCGTGTTGCCGGTGGCCCTGGCGGGGCGGCTTTTCTTCGCTGACGTTTCGCTCGATCCGGATACCTACGTGCTGGCGCTGCCGCTCGCCCAGGGGCAGTCGCTGCTGGCGTTGCTCGTTTTCCTCGGGGGGATTTCGGCGGCCACCAGTATGGTGATCGTCGAGAGCGTGGCGGTGGCGACCATGGTGTGCAACGATTGGGTGGCGCCGTGGTGGGTACGTCGCCGTCAGGTGGCGGAATTGGGGCATGCGGAAATCGCCGGGACCCTGCTTTGGGTGCGCCGCGTGGTGATCGCCGCAGTGCTTGCTTGCGGCTACGGGTACTACCGGCTCACGGGGGAGTCGTTCGCGCTGGTATCGATCGGCCTCATCAGCTTTGCGGCGGTGGCTCAGCTCGCGCCGGCAGCGCTCGGTGGTTTGTTCTGGGCCGGTGGGTCACGCACGGGCGCCGCTGCGGGAATCGCGCTCGGCGTGCTGGTATGGAGCTATACCCTGATGCTGCCATCGCTTGCCAAATCCGGTTGGTTCGAGGCGCATTGGATCGAAACGGGACCGTGGGGGATGGTTTGGCTGCAACCGGAGCGCCTCTTCGGGGTCGAGGGGATGGCACCGCTCACCGCGAGCGTCGTCTGGAGTCTGGGGCTCAATACCCTCGTCTACGTGCTTTTTTCCCTTGTCTTTCCCCCGCGCGGGGCGCAGGCCCAGGGGGCGAGGCGGTTTGTGCGGGTCGAGTCCAGCGCCGGAGCCGGTGGCGTCTGGCGCGGGCGGGTCGGGGTGCCGGCGGTGGCCCAGGTGATGGCGCGCTTTCTGGGCGAGGATAGAACCCGTGAGCTGCTCCTGGGGTATGCCCGTGAGCGTGGCCTCGCCGCGGTCGAGGCGCTGGAGGTCGATGCTGCGTTCGTGCGTTTCGCCGAGACGATGTTGGCGGGGGCGATCGGCGGCGCGGCGGCGCGCCTGGTGCTCGAGACCTTGCTCGAAGAGGCGACCCCCAGTTTCGACGACGTGATGCACGTGCTCGACGAGGCCAACCAGATCCGCACCTATTCTCGCATGTTGGAAGAGAAATCGCGGGCGCTGGAGAAAGCGACGCGTCGGCTCCAGGAGGCCAACGAGAAACTCACCGAGCTCGATCGCCTCAAGGATGAATTCATTTCGGCCGTGACGCACGAATTGCGCACGCCTCTGACGTCGATCCGGGCCCTGGCCGAGATCCTGGCCGACGATCCCGATTTGCCGCGCGAGGATCGTCTGCGTTTCTACCGCATCATCGTGCGCGAATGTGAGCGCTTGACGCGACTGGTCAATCAGGTGCTCGATCTGGCCAAGCTGGAATCCGGTCACGGCGAGTGGCAGCCCGAGGCGCTCGAGATGCGGGACTTGGTCCAGGAGGCGATCGAGACGATCGTGCCGCTGGCGCAGGAGAAGCAGGTGCGCCTCGAGGTGTCGATCGAGCCTGGATTGCCGGCGGTATGGGCGGATCGCGATCGGGTCGTGCAGGTGATCCTCAATTTGCTCAACAACGCGTTGAAATTCGTACCGGCGGGCGCGGGTATAATCACGATACGGGTAGGGCGACAGGCGGCGGGGGAAGTCGCCGTGCAGGTGGCTGACAATGGCCCGGGAATTCCGCCCGAGTTCATGCCCCACGTGTTCGACCGTTTTCGCCAGGCGACGGGTGGTTTGGCAAAACCGCCAGGTACGGGGTTGGGGTTGGCGATCTGCAAGCGGATCGTCGAACATCTGGGCGGACGGATCTGGGTCGAATCGTTGCCCGGTGAGGGAGCGCGATTCACTTTCACGGTGCCGATCGCCGAACGGCTCGAACCCGGCAACGAAGGTGGGGGACACGATGACGAAGAAAATCCTAGTGGTCGATGACGAGGAGAACATCCTCATCTCGCTCGAATTTCTGCTGCAACGGGCCGGTTATGACGTGGCCGTGGCGCACGATGGCGATGAGGCCTTGGCCCAAGCCGAGCGTTTCGCCCCCGATCTCATCCTGCTCGACGTGATGATGCCGAAGAAGGATGGCTATGAAGTGTGCCGCCTGCTGCGTCAGGATCCGCGCCACGAGGCGTGCAAGATCGTGCTCCTCACGGCCAAGGGCCGGGACATCGATCGCGCCAAGGGGCTCGCCCAGGGCGCGGACGATTATCTCACCAAGCCTTTTTCCACCAAGGAACTGCTCGAGCACGTAGAGCGGTTGCTCGCGCCAGGGACTGTCTGATGGGGGCGCGCTGGCGCTTCGCGCTGGCGGTGGTGGTGCTGGCCGCCTTGATGACGGGACCTTTCCTGCTCACCGGCGTGATGGTGTGGGCCGACGCCTCCGAGGAGGCGCGCAATGCCTTGCGTGCGCTCGCCGAACGCTGGCTGCCGCTCGGCGGGGTGACCACCGTGGCGGGCTTTGCCTTGGGTATCGCCTTGCTCGCGCGCCTCTTTCGCCATTACGTCCAGGGGCTGTTGCGCATGGCCGAGGGGCTGGACGTGCTGCGTCGGGCCAACCCGGGTTTTCGGGTAACGGAGGAGGGGCCGCGCGAGGTGGTGGCACTCGCCCAGGCGATCAACCGGCTCGCCGACGAGCGCGATCGCCTGCTCGCCGAGCTCGACACGCGTGTGCGTGAGGCGCGTCATGCCGTCGAAGAAGAGCGCAACCGTTTGGCTGCGTTGATGGCCCAATTGGCCGAGGCGGTGATCGTATGCAACGCCGAAGGGCGAATCTTGCTCTACAACGAGGCGGCTCGCCGGCTGGCGCAGTCCTTCGGCGATTCGGCCACGGTGGCTGCGAGCGGCTGGATTGGCCTGGGGCGCTCGATCCATGCCCTGCTCGATCCCGATCTGGTGGCGCACGTCTTCGAGTCCCTCGAAGTCATGCTCGAGCAAGGAGAAGTTCGTCCGAGTATGCAGGTGGTGACGGCAACGCCAGCCGGCGCGCTCGTCCGGGTGCGTGTCTCACCGATCGCCGGGGAGGCGGCGAAAGAGCAGATCAGCGGCTATGTGCTCATGCTCGAAGACGTCACCGACCAGATCGAGCGCGAGGCTTCACGCAACGAGCTGCTCTTCGAGCTCACCGAGGGCAACCGGGCGGCCATCGCCAACATCCGTCTCGCTGCCGAGATGCTGCACTTGCCCGACGTGGACGAGGCGATGCGCGCACGCTTCCGCGCCGTGATCGCCCGTGAAGTCGAGGCGGTGAGCACGCGCCTCGACGTGGCTTCGCGGGCTTTTGCCGACGCGCTGCGCGCTCGTTGGCCACTCGAACCGATGCGCGGGGCGGATCTCCTGCACGCGGCAGCGGCCTACCTGAAGCGCCGCCTCGACGTCGTCCTCGAGCTCGAGATCCTCGACGAGGAGCTGTGGTTCGAGGCCGATCATTTCTCGTTGCTGCAGGCACTCGCTTTTCTCGCTGGTCGTCTCGTCGAGGACTACGGCGTGCCCATGTTACGATTGCGTCTTTCCGGCGACGATCGGCTCGTCTATCTCGACCTGGTGTGGTCGGGCGGCAGCCTCAGCAACGAGATCGTGACCGGCTGGGAACTGGAACCTCTGGGCTTGGGTGGAACGCGTTCGCCACTCACCTTGCGTGACGTGCTCGATCGTCACGGAGCCGCCATGTGGTTCGACCGGGAGAAAGCGCGCCATCGCGCCTTCGTGCGCCTGGCGCTGCCGCGCAAGCAGTCCGTTCGTCTCCCGCCATCGGCTACGCCCGCCGTGCCGGCGCTGGAGGAAGGACGGCCGGAATTCTATGATTTCGACCTCTTCGCCTGGTCGGACAAGGCGACCGCGCTCGAGGACAGGTTACTGGCCGAGCTGAGCTACACCGTGTTCGACACCGAGACCACCGGGCTCGATCCGAGCGGTGGCGACGAGATCATCCAGATCGGCGCTACCCGCATCGTCAATGGTCGCCTGCTCAAACACGAATCTTTCGAGCAGCTCATCGATCCGCGCCGCCCTCTCGATCCGGCCTCCATCGCCGTGCATCACATCACGCCGGAGATGCTGGAGGGGCAGCCGACGATCGAAGTCGTGCTGCCGGCTTTCCATCGCTTCGCGCAGGATACCGTGCTCGTGGCGCACAACGCCGCCTTCGACATGCGATTCCTTCAGCTCAAGGAGGAAAAACTCGGTGTGCGCTTCGATCAGCCCGTGCTCGACACGCTGCTCTTGGCGGCCTTCCTTTTGCCGAATCAGGAGCATTCGCTGGAAGCTCTGGCGCACTATTTCGGTGTGCGTGTCCTGGGGCGACACACGGCCTTGGGCGATGCGCTGGTGACGGCAGAGATCTTCCTCAAGATGAT
>JAQUGB010000022.1 GCA_028684345.1 Tepidiphilus sp.
GCCAGCACGGCGTCCGCTTCGTCGAGCGCGGCTTCCCAGGCCGATACCAGCACCGCGCGGTAGGCAGAGACGCGGCCGTCGAGCTCAAGCATCCACATCGGCGGCCTCCTGGAGCGCGGGGTGACGGGCGGCGGGGGTACCGGCATAGACGGCCTCCTTGAAAGGCGCAGGCCCCAGACGGTCGAGCGTGTCGAGGAAGGTCTCGCCCGGGGCGCGTCGGGCGCGGTAGGTTTCGACCAGGGTGCGCGCCACGCGCGGCATGTCCTCGGCGCGGAAGGCCGGCCCGATCACCTTGCCGAGCCGCGTGTCGTTCCCCTGCCGTCCGCCGATCGTCACCTGGAACCATTCCTCGCCGTTCTTATCGACCCCGAGCACGCCGATGTGCCCCACGTGATGGTGGCCGCAGGCGTTCATGCAGCCCGAGACGTTGATCGACAGCGGTCCGATGTCTTCCAGCTCCGCTTCGGTGAACTCGGCGAGCAGCGCCTGCGCCACCGGAATCGAGCGGGCGTTGGCGAGGGCGCAGTAGTCACCGCCGGGGCAGGAGATGAGATCGTGCGCCAGGCGGAAGCTCGGATGCCCGAAACCGAGCGCGCGGGCTTCGCGCCACAGTCCCGGCAGCGTTTCCTCGCGCACCCAGGCGAGCGCCAGGTTCTGCTCGTGCGTGACGCGGATCTCGCCGTCGCCGTAGCGCTCGGCCCAGTCGGCGATCGCCTCCATCTCCTCGGCGGAAACGTCGCCCGGGGCGCTCGCGGCGCGCTTGGTGATGAGCACGACGAGGGCGTAGCCGGGCTGGCGCTGCAGATGCACGTTACGCTGTCGCCAGCGCGTGAAGGCCGGCCATTCGTCCGCGCTGAGCGCGGCGACGGTGGGCGGCTCGGTTTGCCGCGCCCGTACGCGGCGCAGATCGTCGAAGTGCGCCGCCACGCGTTCGATCTCCTCGCGCGTGAGCAGCAGGGATTCGCCCCGTGCCGTGAGTTCGGCGCGGTAGGCATCGACTTCGGCGCGAAAGGCATCGACGCCGATCGCCTGCACCAGGATCTTGACGCGCGCCTTGTAGAGGTTGTCGCGCCGCCCATGGCGGTTGTAGACGTGCAGGATCGCTTCCAGCACGGTGAAGAGCGCTTCGGCCGGCACGTCGTCGTAGAGGAGCTTGCCCAGGATCGGCGTGCGTCCCAGCCCGCCGCCCACGAAGACGCGCACCCGCGGCAGGAGGGGATCTTTGCCCGGCAAGAGTTCGAGCCCGATGTCGTGGGCCCGGACGAGCACGCGATCTTCCTCGGCTCCATGCACGGCGATCTTGAACTTGCGCGGCAGGAAGGCGAACTCGGGATGAAAACTGGACCATTGGCGGATCAGCTCGCACCAGGGGCGCGGATCGACGCGCTCATCCGGGGCCGCGCCGGCAAACGGATCGGTGGTGAGATTGCGGATGCAGTTGCCGGAAGTCTGGATGGCGTGCAGACCCACTTCGGCCAGATGCTCGAGGATGTCGGCCGTGTCCTCCAGCCGGATCCAGTTGAACTGGATGTTTTGCCGCGTGGTGAAGTGACCGTAGCCGCGGTCGTAGCGGCGGGCGATGTCGGCGAGCATCCGCAACTGCCGCGCCTCCAGCAACCCATAAGGGATGGCCACGCGCAGCATGGGCGCATGGCGCTGGACGTAGAGGCCGTTTTGCAGGCGCAGCGGGCGAAATTCGTCCTCGCCGAGCTCGCCGGCAAGGAAACGGCGCAGCTGGTCGCGATACTGGGCGACGCGGGCCTGCACCAGGGCTTGGTCCCAGGAATCGTAGCGGTACATGCAAGTTTCCCCTATGCGATGGCGGCAGTGTAGCGGCCGCCTCTGGCGCATAACAGGCGATTTGCGTTAGACTTCGATAACCGTCGGTTATTAGGGAACGGTGATGAACCTGCAGCAGATCCGCTACGTTGTCGAAGTGGTGCGGCACAACTTGAACGTATCGGATGCGGCCGATGCGCTCTTCACCTCGCAGCCCGGCGTCTCCAAGCAGATCCGCGCCCTCGAGCAGGAGCTGGGCGTGGACATCTTCGTGCGCCACGGCAAGCGCTTCACCGCGCTCACCGACCCGGGGCGCCAGATCGTGGCGATCTGCGAGCGCATGCTGCGCGACATGAACCACCTGCACGCGGTGGCGGAAGAATTCTCGCGCGCCGACGAGGGGGTGCTCTCGATCGCCACCACCCACACCCAGGCGCGCTATGTGCTTCCGACGGTGATCCGCAACTTCCGCGAGCGATTCCCCAAGGTACGCTTTTCGTTGCACCAGGGCAGCCCCCGGCAGGTGTGCGAGATGGTGATCGCCGGCGAGGCCGATCTCGCCATCGCCACCGAAGGCATCGGCGATTTCCCCGAGCTGGTCGAACTACCCTGCTACCAGTGGACGCACGCGCTGGTCGTGCCCAAAGGCCACGAACTCGCCACGCTGGAGCCGCTCACCCTGGAGGCGATCGCGCGGCACCCCGTGATCACCTACGACGGCGCCTTCACCGGCCGCAACCACATCAACAAGGCCTTCCTCGGCCGCGCCCTGCGGCCGGAGGTGATCCTCACCGCCCTCGACTCGGACGTCATCAAGACCTACGTGCGTATGGGGCTGGGCGTGGGGATCCTGGCGAAGATGGCCTTCGACCCGGCGGCCGACGCCGATCTCGTCTGCCGCGACCTGGGGCATCTGATCGAATCGAACACGACGCGCATCGGCATCCTGCGCGACGCCTACCTGCGCGGCTTCGTCTTCGCCTTCATCGAAGCCTTCGCGCCGCACCTCAAGCGCGAAGTGGTGGAGCGGGCGCTGCGGGGGGACGGGGAGGATTATGGGCTGTGATGGGCTCAGCCATCATAGGCCGGAAGATGCCAGCCCCGCGTGATGCCCAGCCCGCGTAGCGCCAGGGCCGTGCCGGCGCCGGCGGCGAGCGTGGGGTCGTGGGGCCATCCGGCTTTCAGCCCCAAAACGTAGACCGCCGCCCCGGCCGCGGCGGCGGAAGCGTAGATCTCGCGGTGCAGGATCATGGGGATCTCGTTGCAGAGGATGTCGCGCAAGAGCCCCCCAAAGCTCGCCGTCATCATGCCCATCACCACGGCGATGAACCCGTTCGCCCCGGCCGAGAGCGCGGCTTGCGCACCGATGAGCGCGAAGACCGACAACCCCACCGCGTCGGCCCAGTCGAGCAGCCGGCTCCAGCGCACCGGGCGTGCCTGACGCGGCGCGAATCGCCCCCAGAGGAACACCGCCCAGGCGGCGAGCACGGTGATGACGAGATATTCCCACTGCGTGATCCAGTAGACGGGGCGATCGAGCAGCAGGTCGCGCAGCGTACCGCCGCCGATGCCGGTCACCGTGCCGATGAGGGCGAATCCGACCGGGTCGAGCCGCTTGCGCGCCGCGGTGATGCCGCCCGAGAGGGCGAACACCGCCACGCCCGCGTAGTCGAGCCATTGGATGAGCGTCATTCAACCCACTGCGGCTTGCGTTTCGGCAACCCACTGCTCGATCGTGGCGCGATTGCGATCCAGCCACTCCTGGGTCACCGCTTCGAGCGCTTTGCCTTCGTCGAGCGCGAGCATCATGCGCTGGAGTTCGTCGAGCGGCATCTTGTAGCGTCGCAAGAATTCCACCGTCTCGGGCGAGCGCTCCTGAAGGTTCGGGTGGATCACGGCATCGATATGCCCTTGCTCACCATAGATGTTCTTGGGGTCGGCGAGTTGTTTGAGTGGGAAACGCGCCCAGATTCCCAAGGGAGTCCAGGCCGTGACCACGATCCACTGCTTACGGGCCACCGCCCGGGCGAGTTCGGCCTGCATGGCCGGAGTGGAGCTGTTGATCAAGCGCAGGTTCTTGATGCTATAGGCTTCGATCGCTTCTTGGGTATTGATCATGATGCCGGCGCCGGCTTCGATGCCGACGATGCGCCGTCCGAAACGGTCGGCGTGCGCATCGAGCTCTTCGATCGAATCGATCGGGACGTAGTCGGGAACGGCCAGGCCCAACCAGGTTCCCTCGGTGATCGGACCGAGGTTGATCACCTGATCCTTGTAGCGTTCCCAGTAGACCTGGTGGGTGGTGGGAAGCCATGCCGTCAGCGTGGCATCGGCCCGACCGGTGGCGACGGCCGCCCACATGGGGCCGGCGTCGGTGTTGATCAGCTCCACCGTCTGTCCCAGATGCTCGCGCAGAATGTGCGCGGCGATGTTCGTATTCAGATTGCTGTCGGGCCAGGACTTCACGTAGGTGATCCGGACGGTGGCGCTTTGGGCGAACGCGCGCGGCACGAACGAAGCGAGCGCGGCCGCGGAGCTCAGGAACAGGAAGTGGCGTCGTTTCATCGCGGTTTCCCCTTTTGTTGATAGATTTTCCCCGTGGACTGAGTGATGCGATCGAGGACGATGGCGAGGATGACCACGGCGAGCCCGCCGACGAATCCTTTGCCGACGTCGAGCTGGGTGATGCCCTCGAGCACGACGTTGCCCAGCCCCCCGGCGCCGATCATGGCGGCGATCACGACCATGGAGAGGCCGAGCATGATGGATTGATTGACGCCGGCCATGATGGCAGGAAGGGCGACGGGAACCTGGACCTTGGTGAGCAGCTGCCACCACGTGGCCCCGAAAGACAGCGCGGCTTCGACCAATTCGCGGGGCACTTGCCGAATACCCAGGCTGGTGAGGCGAATGAGGGGCGGGAGGGCGAAAATGGTGGTCGAGATCACGCCAGGCACCAAACCGAGCCCGAAGAAGATCACCGCGGGGACGAGGTAGACGAAAGCGGGCATCGTTTGCATCACGTCGAGCACCGGGCGCAGAATGCGCTCCACCATGGCGCTTTTGGCGGAGGCGATGCCCAAGGGGATGCCCACGAGCAGCACCAAGACTTCGCTGGCGAGCACGAGGGAGAGCGTCGTGATGAGCTCGTCCCACAGGCGCAGGTTCCAGACCAGGCCCAGACCGACCAGGGTGAAAAGCCCCAGCCCCCAGCCGCCAGGGCGCCGCCACCCTGCGGCGAGCACGGCGAGCAGGGAAATGAGCACGATGAACCACGGCGCAGGAATGGCATGCAGAGCACTTTGCAGGGAGTCGATCAACTCGTAGATCACGAAACTGATCGAGTCGAAGGCCGTGGCGTATTCGAGGGTGAGCCGGTCGATGCCGTCGCTCACCCACTCACCCAGCGGGATGGGAGCGAATTCCTTCATGATTTGTCCTCGCGTTCCATGGAGACTCGCGACTCGCCGGACGGCGGTTTCTGCGCGGATTCGTTGGGCGTCGGCTCCGCGCAGGCCGGCTGCTCGGCGGTTTGCTCACTCGTCGCGGCAGCGGATTCGTCCGTCTCACCCTGTTGCGCCAAGGCTGCCAGCAAGGTGGTTTTGTCGATGACCCCGATGACCCGACCCTTGGCGTCGCACACGACCATCGGAGAGCCTTCGACGTTGGATCGCCGAATGAGCTCCGACAAGGGTTCCTCGGGCGCGGCACAGGGCAGGGGGCGCAAGGCGGAGCGTTCGAGACGCGCTTGGTCTCGCATCTCGATCACTTGCCGTAATTCGACATAGCCCAAGGGATGGCGCTGATTGTCGAGCACGATCAGGCCGCTGAAGCCGCTGTGCTGCATCTTGCGCAACAAGGCCCGGGGCGAATCGCGCAAATGGGCGAAAGTGTGCAATGGCAGCATGACGTCGGCGGCGGTGAGCACCTTGGTTCGGTCGGCGCCCCGCACGAAGGCGCTCACGTAGTCGTCGGCGGGTGCAGCGAGGATTTCTTGCGGGGTGCCTACCTGCACCAAGCGCCCGTCGCGCAAGATGGCAATGCGCGTGCCGATCTTGATCGCCTCGTCCAGGTCGTGCGACACGAACACCACCGTCGTGCCCACGCGCTCCTGGATCTCGATGAGGTCGTCTTGCAGTTGGCCGCGGATGAGCGGGTCGAGCGCGCTGAAGGCCTCGTCCATCAAAAGGATTTGCGGATCGACCGCCAGCGCCCGGGCGAGCCCGACACGCTGCTGCATGCCGCCAGAGAGCTCGTCGGGATATTTGTGTTCGTAGCCGCTCAAGCCCACCGTCTCGATGGCCTGCTGCGCGCGTTCTCTCCGTGTCGGGCGGGGTACGCCGTGCAACTCGAGGCCGAATTCGACGTTGCTGAGCACATTGCGGTGCGGCAGCAGGGCGAAGCTCTGGAATACCATCCCAAAAGCGCTGCGGCGGAGACGGCGCAGCGCATGCGCCCCCATGGCCGTGATGTCTTCCTCGCCGATGAAGACTTTGCCGGTGGTCGGCTCGTGCAGGCGATTGATGAGGCGCAACAGCGTGGACTTGCCGCAGCCCGACAGCCCCATGATGACGAAGATCTCTCCTTCGGCGATTTCCAGAGAGACGTCGTAGACCCCCACCACGACGCCAGTGCGCTCCTGTACCGTTTTCTTGTCCAGCCCCTGGGCCAGCAACTCGAGCGCCCGATCGGCATGACGCCCGAAGATCTTGCTGACTTTTTCCAGGCGAATCTTGGGCGTGCGCGCTTGGTGGACGGAATCGGTCGGCGTCGGTGCTGTGGCGCTCATTTCAACTGCACTCCTTCGCCGTCGAAGACGCTGAGCACCAGCGGGATGCCGGCGGCCACGCTCTGGCCGACGACGCAGAATTCCTCGAACTGCCCCAGGATGCGGTCCAGGTGCTGCAGGGAGGCGGCGGGCGCCCCGATTTCCAGGCGCACGTGAATGCGGCGCACGCGCAAGCGGCCCGCTTCGTTGCGCCCCATCTCGGCGCTCGCCTCGGCGCGCACGCCTCGAGGGTCATTCTTGAACTTCGTCAGGGCGAAATAGAGGCTGGAAGCCATGCAGTTGCCCACGGCCGAGAGCAGCAGGTGAGTCGGCGTGGGGCCCGTGCCCTTGCCCAGCGGCGGCGGCTCGTCCGTGAGAAGCGGCGGCATGCCTTCGCCGAAACGCACTTCGAACTGGAACCCTTCGATCTGGCGCAGGCTGACACTGGGGGGGTTTTTTTCTTCCATGATCGCTCCTTCCGATGAATGGGTGGAGTCAATGGTAGCACCGACGGCCGTCAGTCTTTCTCTGCCTTCCCTGCCGGCATCAACCCGGCCCAGACGAGGATCTCGTCGAGATAGTCGTTCCAGCGGGTGAAACTGTGATCGCCCCCTTCGAGCACCGTCTGCTTCGCGCCTTGGTAGAAGGCGATGGTCTGGCGGTGATCGAGCAGCTCGTCGCCCAGCTCCACCATCAGCCAGATCCGCTCGGGATGTTCCAGGCGGTCGCGCTCCAGCGCACGCAGCTGCGCCACGTGCTCGGGCGTCCACTCGAAAGGCTCACCGGTGTAGAGGTTGGTGAGCCGGCCGACGTAGGCGGAAAGCCCCCGCGAGGGATGGACGACCGGATTGACCGCCACCGCCCGCACGCCCAATTCCTCGGCGAGCCGGGTGGCGTAGAAACCGCCCAGGGAACTCCCCACCACCGTCGGCAGCCGTCCCGTTTGTTCGGCGAGCCGCGCCACTTCCGTGCGCAGCATGGCCATCGCCTCGGCCGGAGCCACCGGCAGCTGGGGACAGCGGAACGAGTCGGCGAGCCCTTTGGCCGCCATGTGCGCGGCGAGCGCGCGCGCTTTCACCGACTGGGGCGAGGAGCGGAAACCGTGGAGGTAGAGCAAGGGCATCGGGTGTCGTCTTTGCACGTAGGGGGAACGCGTACTTTATACGCTCCCCGTTTCACGGGCAAGACGAGATGGCCCGTCGTGAGAACCGCGGGGGATGGAACGAGCGATCAACGAGGATCCAAAGCGAATCCGACGCGTACGAGCCCTGCTCGTGACGCCTTGGCGAGAATTTGTGCCACTCGTTCGTAGGGCGTGAGGCGGTGTGCCAGGACGAGCAGGTCGGGTTTTGGCTCTTGCCTCGCGGCTTCCCTCAGGCGATCGTCCAGGACCTGACACAAAAAGGCTATGTACGCTTCGAGATCGACACCTTCGTGAGAAAGAAGGCTTTGGAGAAAGAAGACGTTGGCCGCACCTATCAGGGCGTGGATGGCTATTGCCCGATTGACGGCCACCTGGGCAACGAGGGCTGGAACATCGGGTTGGAGTTGCGTGCTGGCACCCATCATTCGGCGCTGGAGAGCGAGTATTTCCACGAATGGACTTTTGCGCGGGCGGGTCGAACGGCTCCGGGCGGTCGTCGGTGTTGACACTCGAGGGCGTGGACTCGATGATTTGGTCGCGCCAGCCTTCGTCAGAGCCTCTGCCGCAGACCCGCCATTAAATTTTTTGCAGAAACGTCGTTACAGTACTTGACGAGAGTGTCTTGTGCGTCTACCATTTGCCTATGAAGTAAATTATTGGGCACAGAAACCAGGTTACAGCGCCATGAATGTCTTGCTGGGCGACATCGCAGAAGTCCGCATGGGCTACTCGTTCCGCAGCCGCCTGGAAACGGATGCGGAAGGCGACGTCGCCGTGATTCAGATGAAGGACATCGATGACGCGAACTTGCTCCACCTCGAGGGCTTGGCGCGCATCCAGATGCCCGACTTGAAAGACCGGCACCTGGTGCAGGAGGGGGACCTGCTGTTTCGGTCACGGGGAGTGACCAATTCGGCTGCGCTCGTGGGTCCAGGCATTGGCCGCGCCGTGCTGGCTGCGCCAATGATTCTGATCCGACCGAGGACGGAGATCGTCGAGCCCGCCTACCTGCAGTGGTTCATCAACCACCCGGCTACTCAGGCTGCACTTGCTGGGCAGGCGACCGGAACGGCCGTGAAGATGATCGGCAAGGGGGTGCTCGATGGCCTCGAGGTTGCCCTGCCGCCGCTTGAGAGACAGAGACTCATCGTCGAGATCGCACAGCTCGCGACGCAAGAGGCGGCCTTGCTGGAGGAATTGAGGGGGCGCCGAAAGGCGCTGATCGAAGGAATCCTGCTGCGGCAAGCCACAAAAGCATGAACCAAGAGAACCATAGGAACACGCCATGACCGAAAAACTGTCACAACAAGAAGTCAACGCCATCGCCTGGGCCGCGTGCGACACGTTCCGGGGCGTGGTCGATCCCGCGCAGTACAAGGACTACATCCTGGTGATGCTGTTCCTGAAGTACATCAGCGACCTCTGGAACGACCATTACGTCCAATACAAGGCCCGATACGGCGACGACGACGAGCGCATCCGCCGCAAGCTCGAGCGCGAGCGCTTCGTCCTGCCGTATGTCGAGTTGAAGGAGGAAGATCCGCAGACCGGGCAAAGCCGCGTCAGCGACCGCTTTCTGGGCGACTTCAACGCCCTGTTCGAGCGCCGCAACGAGCCTAACATCGGCGAGCTGATCAACATCGTGCTCGACCATATCGAAGATGCGAACAAGGCCAAGCTCGAAGGCGTGTTCCGCAACATCGACTTCAACAGCGAGGCCAACCTCGGCAAGGCCAAGGACCGCAACCGCCGCCTGAAGACCCTGCTGGAGGACTTCGCCAAGCTCGATCTGCGCCCCTCCCGGGTGGCCGAAGACGTCATCGGCAACACCTACATCTATCTCATCGAGCGCTTCGGGTCGGATGCCGGCAAGAAGGCGGGCGAGTTCTACACACCCAAGATGGTCTCGCGCCTGTTGGCGGCCTTGGCCAACCCCAAGCCCGGCGACCGTATTTGCGACCCTTCCTGCGGCTCCGGCAGCTTGCTGATCGAAGCCGCCCAATGGGTCGAGGCCCAAGGCAGCCA
Organism: Tepidiphilus sp.; assembly: GCA_028684345.1. Classification (GTDB taxonomy): domain Bacteria; phylum Pseudomonadota; class Gammaproteobacteria; order Burkholderiales; family Rhodocyclaceae; genus Tepidiphilus. The sequence goes on from JAQUGB010000022.1 coordinate 9,717, forward strand.
CAACTACGCCCTCTTCGGCGAAGAGGTCAACGGTGCCACCTGGGCCCTGGCGCGCATGAACATGTTCATCCACAGCAAGGACGCCGCCCGCATCGAGTGGTGCGACACGCTCAACAGCCCGGCGCTGATCGAAGGCGACCGGCTGATGAAGTTCAACGTGGTCGTCGCCAACCCGCCCTTTTCGCTGGACAAGTGGGGCGCGGAGCACGCCGACCACGACCGCTTCAACCGCTTCTGGCGCGGCGTGCCGCCCAAGTCCAAGGGCGACTGGGCCTTCATCACCAACATGATCGAGCGCGCGCTGCCCCAGGAAGGCCGGGTCGCGGTCGTCGTGCCGCATGGGGTGCTCTTCCGTGGCGGTGCCGAAGGGCGCATCCGCCGCGCGATGATCGAAGAAAACCTGCTCGATGCCGTCGTCGGCCTGCCGGGCAACCTGTTCCCCACCACCTCGATTCCGGTGGCCATCCTGCTGTTCGACCGCGCGCGCGAAAAAGGCGGCCCGCGCGAACACGTGCGCGACGTGCTGTTCGTCGACGCCAGCCGCGAGTTCATCCCCGGCAAGAACCAGAACCAGCTTTCCGAAGCGCACTTTCAGAAGATCGTCGCGACCGTGGCCGAGCGCCGCAACGTGGACAAATACGCCTACGTCGCGCCCCTTGACGAAATCGCCGGGAACGACTTCAACCTCAACATCCCCCGCTACGTGGACACCTTCGAGGAAGAGGCGGAAATCGACGTCGCCGCCGTGCAGCGCGAGATCGAGCAGCTCGAACGGGAGCTGGTGGACGTGCGCGCCCGCATGCGCGAGCACCTCAAGGCCCTGGGTGTGGAGGGCGTATGACCCGCAAACGCACCGCCCCGACACCACCCACCGACGGCACGCTGCACATCCGCGCCAGCACCGCCGAGTTTCTCATCTTCACCCAGCAGGCGGGCGAGCAGAGCATCGAGGTGCGCTACCAGGACGACACCATCTGGCTCACCCAAAAGCTGATGGCCGCGCTCTTCGACGTGGACGTGCGCACCATCAGCGAACACCTGCGCAACATCTTCGCCAGCGGCGAGCTGGACGAAGCCGCAGTTGTCCGGAATTTCCGGATCACTGCCGCCGACGGCAAGCAGTACCAGACCAAGCACTACCACCTGGACGCCATCATCTCCGTCGGCTACCGCGTCAACTCGGTGCGCGCCACCCAGTTCCGCCGCTGGGCCACCCAGGTGCTGCGCGAGTTCGCCATCCGGGGCTACGTGCTGGACAAAAAACGGCTGGAAAACGGCACCTTCCTCGGCGTGGACTACTTCCAGCGCCTGCTGGAAGAAATCCGCGAAATTCGCCTCTCCGAGCGGCATTTCTACCAGAAGATCACCGACATCTACGCCACCGCCATCGACTACGACGCCAGCGCCCCCACCACCCGCGCGTTCTTTGCCAAGGTGCAAAACAAGCTGCACTACGCCATCCACGGCCAGACCGCCGCCGAGCTGATCCACGCCCGCGCCGATGCCGGCAAACCCCACATGGGCCTGACCTCCTGGGAAAAGGCACCGCACGGCCGCATCCTCAAAAGCGACATCAGCGTCGCCAAGAACTACCTGACCCAGGACGAACTGCAAGCACTGGGGCGGCTGGTCAACAGCTATCTCGACCTCGCCGAAGACCGCGCCCGCCGCCACATCCCCATGACAATGGAAGACTGGGCCAAGCAGCTCGACCGCTTTCTGGAGCTGACCGACCGCGGCATCCTGAGTGATGCCGGCCGCATCAGCGCCGAAGCCGCCCGCCTGCACGCGGAAAGCGAGTTCGAAAAATATCGGCGCATTCAGGAGGCGCAGTATGTTTCCGATTTCGACCGGGCGGTGCGCGGGCGTCTGGCCACCGAGGCGGAGGATGTGCGGGCGTTGGAGCGGATTGAACAGGAGTTGGAAAAACCGGGAGGTCGCCGGAAATGAGAAAAGCGACGGTCAGACTCGGGGAAATCGCTCACGTCACATCCGGCGGAACGCCGGATCGTGAACGTCCCGAGTACTGGGGTGGCACCATCCCATGGGTGAAAACAAGCCTGATACAGAACTGTGAGATCAACCTTGCGGATATCGACGAATTCATTACGGAAGAAGGGCTCAAGAAATCAGCCGCAAAGATCATTCCTGCAGGCTCGATCTTAATGGCCATGATCGGTCAGGGAAAAACGCGTGGGCAAGTCGCCATCCTGAACACCGATGCTGCCATCAATCAAAACTGTGCGGCACTAATTCTCAAAAAAGGCTTCGACACGCGGTACGTTTATCAACAGCTCTTGTACCGATACGAAGAGCTCAGAACAGCAAGCAACAGCAGCGGCCAACAGAACCTTAACGCCGGGTTGATCCGTGATTTCTCAATTCCGTATGCGGATAGTCACCAGCAAGTGGTAATCGGCGCGATACTTTCTGATTGGGACATCGCCATCGAAACCACCGAGCGTCTAATTGCGGCGAAGGAGGCGTACATCGGTGGCGTGACGGCGCGTCTATATCACCGAAGACCCGGCTGGACTCGCCACAGACTGGGCGATTTCCTGCAGGAAATCAAGGTTCTCCATGGTGACGGCGATTATGTGATTGGTTCGGTCGGCAAGAATGGCATCAAGCCCCGTCACGAGGTGTACTCGAAAGAGTTGACGAGCAATCACGAGCGCAATCTCTTGGTCAAGCCCGGCTGGCTGTGCTTCGGCTTGGCAAGCGATTGCATGGCATTTGGCATCAACTCGACCAATCAAACATACAGCGTCAGCCCAGCGTATCGCACCTTCCAAATCAAAGGTGCAGATCCATGCTTTTTCGAAGACTATTTGCGCGTATTCAATGCTCGTTTGAGCAAACGGTTCCTGATTACCTCGGCACGCCAAGGAAAAGCTATTGATTTTGAAGGTCTCTTCAACACCGAGTGCTACTTCCCATCCCTTGAGGAACAACAGCAAATTGCCAGCGCCGTCCTCCTCATGCGCGAGGAGCTTGATCGTTTCCGCCAGTTACTCGACGCCCTCAAGCGCCAAAAACGCGGCCTGATGCAAAAGCTGCTCACGGGCCAGTGGCGCGTGCCACCATCCAATGCTGAATCCACCGACAAGGAGCCCGCTCCATGCTGACCGCCATCACTTTGGAAGATTTCAAAAGTTACCGCGAGGCGCGGCTGCCCTTGGCGCCGCTGACCGTATTGATTGGCGCCAATGCCTCGGGCAAGAGCAATGCCATCGAGGGCATGCGGCTGCTTTCCTGGCTGGCACAGGGGCAAAAGCTCTCGGCCATTCAATACGCGGTGCAAAGCGGCGAGCGGGTGGTGCGTGGCACGGTGGAGGATTTGCCTTTCGAGCGCGGCGATGCCTTCGGGCTGGGGGCGGAGACCGACCGGGCGGAGTGGAACCGGCTGACGATGCGTGTACTGCGCCGCGCCGACGGGCTGCACATCGTGGCCGAGACCTTGACGCACAACGGCGCGAACGTTCCGCTCTACACGCTGGATCAGCCCTCCGGTGAGCGCGGCACGGACTGCGGCGTGGCCTACAACAACTTCGCTCGGGGGGGGAAGCCCCATGTGACCTGCTCCGACCAGCAGGCCATCTTCACGCAACTGACCAGCCCGGCCACCTTCGAGGCGGGGCACAAAGAGGCGCGCGCCCGCATACCGCCGGTGGTACAGGCACTGGAGCGCTGGTTGTCGGACATGTTGTTCCTCGACCCGGTGCCGGCGCGCATGTGCGAGTATGCGTTTCCTTCCGACAAGAAACTGCAAGGGGATGGGCGCAACTTGTCGGCGGTGCTCTACAACCTTTGGGGCGCGGACCGGGATAAGACCATCGAGGCCGCGCGAGCGAACGAGGAGCCATTCAAGACCCAGCGCGAGGCGATTCTGTCGTTCATTCAGAGCCTGCCGGAACAGGACATCGCCGACCTCTCGTTTCTGGAAGAGCCGCGCGGCGGCGTGATGGTGCAGCTCACAGAAACCTTCGGCGGTCGCTCGCGCAATGTGGATGCTTCGTTGCTTTCGGACGGCACGCTGCGCGTGTTGTCGATCGCAGCAGCCATGCTCTCGGCACCAGAAGGCAGCTTGGTGGTGATCGAGGAAATCGACAACGGCGTGCACCCCAGCCGTGCCCGGCATCTGCTGGAAAAAATCCGCGCCATCGCCGAGCGGCGATCCTTGCGCGTGTTGCTGTCCACTTACAACCCAGCGATGCTGGACGCATTGCCCGACGCAGCCTTGCCCGATGTGCTGTTTTGCTACCGAGACCCGCAGGATGGCAGCAGCCGCGTGGTGCGTTTGCAGGATGTGCCGGATTACCCGGAACTGATTGCACAAGGGTCTCTGAGCGCGCTGGTGACGACTGGAGTGCTGGAGCGATTCGTCAAGCAGCAACACGCGTTCGACCGCAAGGCGCGCGCCCTGGCCTGGTTAGACAAGATCAAGCAGGAGGATGAGCAATGAGCGCCATCGTCCTGCTCGACACTTCGATCTACTTGAACGTGCTGGACATACCTGGATTCAATCAGGATCGAGACAAGGTGCTGGGCGAGTTTCAAGCCGCGATCGAGGCGGACGATCACTTTCTGTTGTCGCTGGCGACGGTGTGGGAAACCGGCAACCACATCGCCGACTTGGGCGACGGGCAGACCCGGCGTCGCTACGGCAAAAAGCTCCTCGCTGACGTGACCAAAGCCTTTCAGGGCGAAGCGCCTTACCGAGCGACGCATTTCCCCGACCGGGACGAGTTTTTGCGCTGGTTGGCGGATTTCCCTGACGCGGTGATGCGCAGCAAAAGCATTAAAAAGTTGCGGGAAGGGGTAAGCCTGGCCGATCTGTCGATCATCAAGGAGTGGGAACGCACCTGCGCTCTGCACCCGATGTCACGAGTGCGGATTTGGTCACTGGATGCAGACTTGGCCGGCTATGCCCGGCGGGCATGACAGGGGAACAGGATGGAAGGCTTTCGCTTCAACGAGAAATACCTCTCGCAAATCCCCGCCCTGCAATTGCTCGTCAATCTGGGCTATACCTACCTCACGCCCGAGCAGGCACTGGCTGCACGCGGTGGCAAGCCGGGGCAGGTGCTTCTGGAGGAAGTCCTGCGCGAGCGGCTGAAGAAGAACAATCGCATCCAGTACAAGGGGCAAAGCTACCTCTTCTCCGAGGAGAACATCCAGACGGCCATCCAGCGCTTGAAGAACGTCAAGTACGACGGCCTGCTGAAGACCAATGAGGCGATCCATGACTTGCTGACCCTGGGCGTGTCGCTGGAGCAGTCCATCGAGGGCGACAGCAAGAGCTTTACCCTCCACTACATCGACTGGAAAAACCCGGCCAACAACGACTATCACGTGACGGCCGAGTTCCCGGTCGAGCGCACGCGAAGCCAAGAGACCTGCCGCCCGGACATCGTGCTGTTCGTCAATGGCATCCCGTTTGCCGTCATCGAGTGCAAGTCGCCGAGGGTCGAGGTCGGCCAGGCGGTGTCGCAGATGATCCGCAATCAGCGCGAGGAGTACATCCCGAAGCTGTTTACCTACACGCAGTTGCTGCTGGCCACCAACAAGAACGAAGTACGCTATGCCACAACGGGCACGCCTGCTAAGTTTTGGGCCTTGTGGCGCGAAAACATTCCAGCGGCAGAACTGCAAGCCGTGCTCGATAAGCCCCTGCCTGCCGAGGCCAAGGCGGGGTTGTTCGACCTGATTTGGGATGGCAAATCCCTGCGCGAGCCGGAAGCGGGCAAAGCATGGGCGATCACCGAGCAAGACCGCATGCTCTATGCCCTGTGCCGTCCGCAACGTCTGCTCGACCTGGCGTTTCGCTTCACCGTGTTCGACGGCGGCGTGCGCAAGGTCGCCCGGTATCAGCAGTTCTTCGCCGTCAAGCGGGTGCTCGAGCGGGTCAAGCATCGGGACGACGTGGGACGACGCTTGGGGGGCATCATCTGGCACACGCAGGGCTCGGGCAAGTCGCTGACGATGGTGATGCTGGCCCGTGCGCTGGCTCTGGACCCGGATATCCGCAACCCGCGCATCGTACTGGTGACGGACCGGGT